>NZ_MKJW01000084.1:0-55835 GCF_001942375.1 Kocuria sp. CNJ-770 | reverse complement strand
CTCCGAGGGGTTCATCGTCGAGGCCTGAGCCCCGGCCGGCTCCGGGCGGCGGCGGCGCCGCGAAGGGCGGCGCCGGCAAGGGCGGCACCGCGAAGGGCGGCGCCTCGAAGGGCGCCGGCAAGGGCGGGACCCAGGACCGGGGTCCCCGGCCGTTCGCCTCCTCCGAGCGCAGCGCCCGGCGGATGCCGGCCACGCCCTACCGCCCGCCGCACCGTCGCCGCCGTCCCACGAACCCGCCGGTGGACCGGCTGGACCAGCACGACCCTGACGGGGTGCGCCTGCAGAAGCTCATGGCCCAGGCCGGGGTGGCCTCGCGGCGGGTCTGCGAGGAGATGATCGAGGCCGGCCGCGTGCAGGTCAACGGCGAGACCGTCACCGAGCTCGGCATCCGCGTGGATCCGGCGACCGTCGAGATCCACGTGGACGGCGTGCGCGTGCAGCTCGACGAGAACCTCGTCTACTACGCCTTCAACAAGCCCGAGGGCGTGCTCTCCACCATGGAGGACCCCGAGGGCCGCCCGTGCGTGGCCGACTACCTGAACCAGCAGAAGAACGAGCGCGTGTTCCACGTGGGCCGCCTCGACGTCGAGACCGAGGGGCTGCTGCTGCTCACCAACGACGGCGAGCTGACCAACCGGCTCACCCACCCCTCCTACGAGGTGCCCAAGACCTACCTCGTGCAGGTGCGCGGGCCCATGGAGAAGGGCGTCGGGGCCGCGATGAAAGCCGGCATCCAGCTCGAGGACGGGCCCGCCTCCGTCGACTCGTTCCGGCTCGTGGACTCCACCCCCGGGCACATCCTCGTGGAGGTCGTCCTGCACTCCGGGCGCAACCGGATCGTGCGGCGGCTCTTCGACGCGGTGGGCCACCCCGTGGAGAAGCTCGTGCGCACCCAGGTGGGTCCCATCCGGATCGGCGACCAGCGCCAGGGCACCATCCGCAAGCTGTCCCGGACCGAGGTCGGGCACCTCCTCGCCTCGGTCGGCATGTGAGGGGCCCCCGGTGACGCAGACCCCCTCCGCCCGATCGGCCCCCGCGGCGACCACCGGCCCCGTGCTCGTGGTCGGTGCCGGACTGCTCGGCGCCAGCATCGGGCTGGGCCTGCGCCACCTGGGCGTGGACGTGTGGCTGCAGGACGCCTCGCCCACCGCCGAGGCCGTGGCCCAGGACATCGGCGCCGGCCGCTCCTGCCGGGCCGCCGGACCGGCCCCGGAGCCGGCCCTCGTCGTCGTCGCCACCCCGCCCGACGTCACGGCCCGCACCGTGGCCGAGGCGCTGGAGCGCCACCCCGGCGCCGTCGTCCTCGACATCGCCTCCGTCAAGGAGGCGGTGCTGGAGGGCGTGCGCGAGCTGGGCGGCGACCTCGCCCGGTACGTGGGCACCCACCCGATGGCCGGGCGCGAGCGCTCCGGTCCCGTGGCGGCCCGCGGGGAGCTGTTCACCTCCATGCCCTGGGTCGTGTGCGACTCGGGGTTCTCCTCGCCCGCGGCCCTGGCCGCCGCGAAGAGCCTCGCGGTGGACCTCGGGGCGACCGTGACCTTCATGGACGCCCGGGAGCACGACGCCACGGTGGCGCTGATCTCCCACCTGCCGCAGGTGATGTCCTCGCTGCTGGCCTCCCGGCTGCAGGACACCCCGCTGCACCAGCTGTCCCTGGCGGGCCAGGGACTGCGGGACACCACCCGCATCGCCGCCTCGGACCCGCACCTGTGGGTGCAGATCCTCTCCGCCAACGCCGAACCCGTGGTGGCGTCCCTGCACGGGGTGCGCCAGGACCTCGACCGCCTCATCGCCACCCTCGAGGGACCCGAGGCCCCGGGCGCGCGCCTGGACATCGCCCAGCTCATCGCCGAGGGCAACGCGGGCCAGGCCCGCATCCCAGGCAAGCACGGCGGGGCGCCGCGGGCCTTCGCCAGCCTGACCGTGCTCGTCGGCGACGTGCCCGGGCAGCTGGCCCGCCTGCTCACCGAGATCGGGGAGATCGGCGTCAACCTCGAGGACCTGCGCCTCGAGCACTCCCCGGGCCAGCCGGTGGGCCTCGCCGAGGTCTCCGTGCTCCCCAACCGCCGCAAGGAACTCGTCGAGGCGCTCCAGGAGCGCGGATGGAAGGTCGTGCAGTGAACACCGGAACGAACACCGGACCGAACGCCGGGACGAGCTCCGCCGCGGGCGCCCCGGAGGCCGGGGCGCCGTTCCCCGGCGCCGGGCGGGAGCTGGTCGTCGCGATCGACGGGCCCTCCGGCTCGGGCAAGTCCAGCGTGTCCAAGGAGGTGGCCCGCCGCTTCGGCCTCGCCTACCTGGACACCGGGGCGATGTACCGGGCCCTCACCTGGTGGTGCCTCGACCGCGGGGTGGACCTCGCCGACGCCGACGCCGTGGTGGAGGCCGCCCGCACCTTCCCCCTCGCCCAGGGCACCGACCCGGACCGGGAGCTGGTCCTGGTGGGCGGCACCGACGTGGCCGTCGAGATCCGGGGCGCCCGGGTGACCGGGGCGGTCAGCGCCGTGGCGACCAACCCGGCGGCACGCGCCGTCCTGGTGGCCCGGCAGCAGGAGCTCATCGCCGACAGCGGCCGCCGGATCGTGGCCGAGGGCCGGGACATCACCACCGTGGTGGCCCCGGACGCCGAGGCGCGGATCCTGCTCACCGCGGACGAGCGGGCCCGGATGGCCCGCCGCGGCCTGCAGAACGGCGGGGTCGAGGACGCCGCGCAGCTGCGGGCCGAGGTCGTGGGCCGGGACGCGAAGGACTCCACGGTGGTCAACTTCACCGAGGCCGCCGACGGCGTCGTGACCATCGACTCCTCCGACCTCACGGTCGAGCAGACCGTCCAGGCCGTGCTCGACGCCGTCGTCCGAGCGGCCGGCCGCACGGCCTGAGCCGGGCCCGCCCGGCCACCCCCGACATTTTCCCGCACCCGACCGGCCGCCCCCGGCCCAGCGAAGGACAGCCATGACCGGCAACCCCGAGAACTCCGCGCACGACACCGCCCACGACCCCTACGAGGCCGAGATCCTCGGCGGCAGCACGGACGACGTCGCCGAGCGGCTCGCGGCCATCGACGACGACGAGGCCGAGCAGCGCGCGCAGGCCCTGCGGGCCGGGCTCGAGGACTACGAGCTCGACGAGGAGGACACCGCGCTGCTCGCCGGATGGGCCGAGGGTGAGGACCAGGCCCCGGTGCGCCGCCCCGCCCCCGTGCTCGCCATCGTGGGCCGGCCCAACGTGGGCAAGTCCACCCTGGTCAACCGGATCCTCGGCCGGCGCGAGGCCGTGGTGGAGGACACCCCGGGCGTCACCCGGGACCGGGTCTCCTACCGGGCCACCTGGGCCGGGCGCAACTTCACGCTCGTGGACACGGGCGGCTGGGAGTACGACGCCAAGGGCATCAACGCCCGGGTCGCCGAGCAGGCCGAGCTGGCGGTGGAGTTCGCCGACGCCGTGCTGCTCGTGCTGGACGCCACCGTGGGGGTGACCGCCGCCGACGAGGCCATCGTGAAGATGCTGCGCAAGGTGCGGAAGCCGGTGATCCTGGTCGCCAACAAGGTGGACTCCCCGCAGCTGGAGGTCGAGGCCACCTACCTGTGGTCCCTGGGCATGGGGGAGCCGCACCCGGTCTCCGCGCTGCACGGGCGCGGTGCTGCCGACGTCCTGGACGCCGTCATGGAGGTGCTGCCGGAGTTCTCCGCCGTGGCCGAGACCGAGCTCACCGGAGGGCCCCGCCGGGTGGCGCTGATCGGGCGCCCCAACGTCGGGAAGTCCTCGCTGCTCAACAAGCTCGCCGGCTCCGAGCGCGTCGTGGTCGACCCGCTGGCCGGCACCACCCGGGACCCGGTCGACGAGCTCATCGAGCTGGGCGGCAGGCCGTGGCGCTTCATCGACACCGCCGGCATCCGCCGCCGCGTGCACATGGCCCAGGGCGCCGACTTCTACGCGTCCCTGCGCACCCAGGCCGCCCTGGAGCGCGCCGAGGTGGCCGTGGTGCTGCTGGCCGCCGACGAGGTGCTCTCGGAGCAGGACGTGCGCATCCTGCAGCTGGCCGTGGACTCCGGGCGCGCCCTCGTGCTGGCCTTCAACAAGTGGGACCTGATGGACGAGGACCGCCGCTACTACCTGGAGCGCGAGATCGACCGCGACCTCGCGCACGTGGCCTGGGCGCCGCGGGTGAACGTCTCCGCCAAGACGGGCTGGCACAAGGACAGGCTGGTGCCCGCGCTGGAGAAGGCCCTCGAGTCCTGGGACACCCGCGTCCCCACCGGCCGGCTCAACGCGTTCCTCGGCGAGATCGTGGCCGCCCACCCGCACCCCGTGCGCGGCGGCAAGCAGCCCCGCATCCTGTTCGGCACGCAGGCCTCCTCCCGCCCGCCGCGCTTCGTGCTGTTCACCACCGGCTTCCTCGACCCGGGCTACCGCCGCTTCATCACCCGCCGGCTGCGGGAGACCTTCGGCTTCGAGGGCACCCCGATCGAGGTCAGCATGCGGGTGCGCGAGAAGCGCGCCCGGAAGCGCTGAGCGGCGGCGCCGGCCGAGATGAATTCCGCCCCGGGTTGCTGTAATGTGATGCGAGTGCTCAGGGCGGCGACGTACTGAGCGCTTCGGGCTGTGGCGCAGCTTGGTAGCGCACTTGACTGGGGGTCAAGGGGTCGCAGGTTCAAATCCTGTCAGCCCGACGAACCGGAGGCCGGTGGACCGCGGAGACGCGGACCACCGGCCTTCGTCGTGCCCGGGGTCCTCGCACCTGTGGCCGGCTCAGGCGCCCCGGTGGCGGCGCACCGTCTCCCGCAAGCGGTCCGGGTCCAGGTGCGGCCGCCCGCCGGCCGTGCCGACCACCTGCGCGGCGGCCGCCGCGGCCCACCACGCCGCGGTCCGCGGGTCCTCGCCGCGCAGCAGCGCGACGGCCAGCGCGGCCACGAACGCGTCGCCCGCGCCGGTCGGGTCCACCGGGTCCTCGCCGAGGTGCGGGAGCACCACGTGCCCGGCGGCCCAGGCGACCACGTCCGCGTCCCGGCGGCGAGGGCCACGACGCGCGGGCCCTGCTCCAGCAGCTCCCGCGCCGCCCGCACCGTCTCCGGCACCCCGCGCGGGGCCCACCCCACCAGCGCCTCGGCCTCCGAGCCGTCGGCGCGCACCACGTCCGCCGCGTCCAGGACCCGCCGCCGTGTCCGTGCGTCCGCGGGGGCCCCGTCGGCCACGACCAGCGCACCGCGGGCGGCCGCGAGCGCCTCCACCACCGCCGGGCCCGGCTGCTGGAGCTGGACCAGCACGGCGCCCGCGTCCTGCAGCAGTCCCGCCCGGGACCGCACGTCCTCGGCCGTGAGCAGCGCCGCCGGTGCCACGTCCTCGAGCAGACGGCGCACACCGGGCGGGCCGACGACGTCGACGAGCAGCGCCGTCGGCACGCCCTCGCGGCGCAGCACGCCGCCCACGCCGATCCCGTCCGCGGCGGCCTGGGCGAGCACGTCCTCGCCGGCCCGGTCGGTGCCGACGACCCCCAGCAGCTCCACCTCGGCGCCCAGCCGGCGGCACGCCACGGCCTGGTTCGCGCCCTTGCCGCCGAGCAGCTCCTGGCGCTCGCGGACCTCCGTCGAGCCGCCCTCCTCGGGAACCCGGTCGACGACCAGCACGAGGTCGCGTGCGACCTGCCCCACCACGACGACACCGGGCACGGGGCTCTCCTTCCGACGGCGGACCGGTCCTGCCGGCCAGCCTAGGGCAGCGCACCGGCCGCGGTGAGAGCACCGGCCGGCGGGACGGGCGTCACCCGCGCGGGGTGATGTGCGCACCGATCGTGGGGCACGACGGTGGGAACGACCCCGGGCGCGAGGCACCGTGCGCCCGCGGCGCCGACGCGGAGGAGCCGCCATGGCACTGCAGGCAGGAAGCGGAGCCCACACGCCCCCGAGCCGGGCACCGGGACCGCTGCTGGGCCGGCCCGTGGCGGTGCTCGTGGGGCTCACGGCGGCCGTCGTCGTCGTCCTCGGGATGCGCACGATGGCGGACCTGCTGGGCCCGGCGTTCCTCGCGCTGGTGCTCACCCTGGCGGCGCACCCGGTGCGGGGCTGGTTCGCCCGCCGTGGGCTGCCGGGCTGGGTCGGCACGGCCGTGGCCCTGGTCGCCGTCTACGCGGCCCTGCTGGTCCTCACGGCGTCCCTCGTGGTCGCCGGTGCCCGCTTCGCCACCCTGGTGCCGACCTACCAGGCCGAGCTGGACGCGCTGCTGGACGGGCTCGTCGCGGCCCTCGCCCAGGTCGGGGTGGGGCAGGAGCAGATCTCCCGGCTCCTCTCGGGGGTGGACCTCGGCCGGATCGCCTCCCTGGCGGGCGGACTGCTGGGCGGGCTGCTCGCCCTGCTCACCGACCTCTTCTTCATCGTGACCCTCGTGCTGTTCATGGCGGTGGACGCCGCGTCCTTCCCCGGCAAGCTGGCGGCCCTCCGTGGCGCCCCGGGGGAGCTCGCCGTGGCGCTGCGCCACTTCGCCGCCACCAGCCGGAAGTACCTGCTCGTCACCACGGTGTTCGGGCTGATCGTCGCGGCCGTGGACACCCTGGCGCTGATCTGGCTGGGCGTGCCCGTGGCGCTGCTGTGGGGCCTGCTGGCGTTCATCACCAACTACATCCCCAACATCGGCTTCGTCCTGGGCCTCGTCCCCCCGGCCCTGATCGGCCTGCTCGAGGGCGGGCCGCGGCTGATGCTCGCGGTGGTCGTGGTCTACAGCCTGGTCAACGTGGTGATCCAGACCTTCATCCAGCCGAAGATCGTCGGGGACGCGGTGGGGCTGTCCGTGACGGTGACCATGCTCTCGCTCGTCTTCTGGGCGGCCACCCTGGGGGCCCTGGGGGCGCTGCTGGCGGTGCCGCTCACGCTCTTCTTCAAGGCGGTCCTCGTGGACGCCGACCCCCGCACCCGGTGGGTCGCCCCGCTGCTGTCCGGCGCCGGCGCCGCGGACGCCGGCCGGGACGTCACGGCCCGGGGGCCGGTGCACCGGCGGTCGGCCCGGCGGCGCCCGGACCGGTGGAGGCGGCCGGGGGAGGCCCGTCCGGCGGAGGAGGCGGTCGAGCTGCGGACGGAGCGCCCGCCCGGGCCCGCCGGAGCAGGTCCTCCGGGCGCCCGGGGCGGGCGTCGTGACGGCGCGCCGAGCCGGCGCTCAGAGCGCCGGCTCGGCCGGGGCGCGCCCGGGTGCGGTCTGCGCCAGGACCCGGGTCTTCTCGGCCTCGAACTCCTGGGCGGTGAGCGCGCCGCGGTCGCGCAGATCGGTCAGCAGGGCGAGCTGCTGGGCGTTGTCGGTGGGCGCGTACCGGGCCACGAACTGCCGGCTGGCCGTGTCGATCGCCTGGCGCTCCTGCTCCGTGGCCCCGGCCGGCCGGACGACGAGGTAGATCAGGGTGCCCAGGAACGGCAGGAAGATGACCACCAGGGTCCACACCGCCTTCATGGCGCCCCGGATGTCGTCGCGCCGGAAGATGTCGTGCAACGCCATGCCCCACACCAGGAACAGCGGCACCCAGATCAGCAACAGTACAAAGACGTCCCAGAAGGTCATCGGGTTCTCCTCGGTCCACGTGGCCGCGGCGTCTCCGGGCCCGGGTCCAGGTTCAGGCCGGGCCGGGTGCTGCGGGATCACCCCGGGCGGGTGATCGTGGGGCCGGAGGCGACCCGCCCAGCAGGCCCAGCTCCGCGGCCCGCAGCACGGCCTGGCGCCGGGTGCCGACCCCGAGCTTGCGGTACAGGGACTTCAGGTGGACCTTGACGGTGTTCACCGAGAGGTAGAGCTCCCCGGCGATCTCGGAGTTGCTCATCATCGTCGGCAGCAGCTGCAGGACGCTTCGCTCCCGGTTGGTCAGCGGCTCGGCCGGCGCGGGGGGAGCCGCGGGGCGCGCGGCTCCGCCGAGGCGCTCGACCAGGTGGGCGGCGAACCCGTCGTGGTCGGGATGCGCGCGACCGTACCGCTGCAGCAGGCGCAGCGTGCCGTCCCCGGCCACGAGGAAGGGACGGGCGATGGCCTCTGGGGCTGCCACGGCCAGGGCCCGGTCCAGCGCCGCCTGCGCCGGCGCGTCCTCGCGCAGCCGGTCGTGGGCCAGGGCGGCGAGCACCCAGAGGTCGGTGGCCGGGCCACGGTCCTCCGGAGGCTCCTCGAGCAGCGGCCGCAGCACCTGCAGGCACTCCTGCGGCCGGCCCGCCAGCAGACGGGAGCGGGCGAGCAGCACCAGGCGGTGGGCGTGGGGGCGCTCGCCCCCCGTGGCCGCGGTCCGGGCGGCGGCGAGCAGGCGCGCGACCTCCTCCGGGCGCCCCTCCGCCAGGAGCACCTCCGCCTCCACGAGCGTGCACCACTGCTCCAGGAAGCGGGGCATGGCCCAGCCGGCCGTGCGCCGGCGCAGCTGCGCCAGGGCGGCGCGCGCCGTCCGGAGGTCCCCCCGCGAGACCTCCAGGCGGGCGCCGACCAGGGACAGGCCCGTCTCCGCGTAGCGGTCCCGCAGGTCCCCCACGCACGCGCGCCCTCGCGCGAGCGCCGCGGCGCAGGCCTCGGTGTCGACCTCGAGCAGCCGGATCAGCGACTCGGCCACGTAGGCCGTGGCGGCCTGCGGCAGGAACGTCCAGCCGGACTCCTCCGCCACGGCCAGGGCGACGTCCACGTCCCGGCGGGCCTCGTGCAGCCGTCCGCCCATCGCCTCGAGCACGGCCAGGTTCCCGTGCAGGTGCAGGGCCAGCACCGGGGTCATCGCCTGGCGGGCCGAGACCGCCGTGACCGTGCGCCGCAGCGCCGTCTCGGCCTCGCCCAGCTCCCCGGACCACAGCCTGCCCATCGCCTGCACGGTGGTCGCGGCGATGCGGTAGACGGGAACGGCCGGCATCTCCTCGGGCAGGACGTCCTCCAGCCGCCGGAGCGCCTGCTCCGAGGACCGCACCTGCGCGGCGGCGTCCGCGCGCATCCAGGCGAGCAGCGCCTCCAGGGTGGTGAGGACCGCCTCCGTCAGCTGGGCGTCGCGCGCGGGGAGACCGGGCAGCAGCGTCCGTGCGCGCGCGATGCGGGAGGCGAGGCCCCCGGCGTCGTACTCGGCGTAGCTGGCCACCGTCGTCGCCGCCGCCACCTCGGCGTGCCGGGTGACGAGGTCGACGGGCACGTCCGCGAGAAGGGCGACGAGCGCGGCGCGCTCCGTGCCGAGCATCTCCGCGCCGGCGGCCCGCAGCACGAAGCGTGCGAGCACGGTCCAGTCCTCGGCGGCCCGCAGGTGCCGGGCGGCCTCCAGCAGCTCCCCGCGCGCCGCGAACCAGGCCGCGGCCCGCCGGTGCAGCTCCCGGCGGCGCCCGGGGGCCTGGGCCCGGAGCCGGTGGCGCAGCAGGTCCCCGAAGAGCTGGTGGTAGCGATACCACTCGTTCCGGTCGTCGAGGGCCACGACGAACAGGTTCGCCCGCGCCAGCTGGCCCAGCAGCAGGCGGCCGTCCGAGCGACCGGTGAGGGCGTCGGCCAGGTCCCCCGAGATCCGGTGGACCACACAGGTGTCCAGCAGGAACCCGGTCAGCTCCGGGTCCTGGCCGTCCAGGACCTCCTGCACGAAGTAGTCGGCCACGGCCCGCTGGTCGCCGGCGAGCTGCTCGACGACGGCGCCCACGTCTCCCGCGCTCTGCAGGGACAGGGCCGCGAGCCGCAGCCCCGCCGCCCACCCCTCGGTCTTCTCCAGGAGTGTGGCCAGCTGGGCTGGTGGCAGCACCACGCCGTGGGCCCGGAGCAGCTGCGCGGCCTCCGCGGCGTCGAACTGCAGGTCGCCCGCGCGCAGCTCCGTGAGCCGCCCCTCGAGGCGCAGCCGCTGCAGGGGCAGCCCCGGGACGGTCCGCGTCGCCACGACCAGGCGCAGTCCGCCGAGGCCGCGGCGGACCACCCCGGCGAGGGACCGCTCGGCGGGGGTGCCGTCGACCAGGTGCGCGTCGTCGAGCACCAGCACCCGCGGCCCCGGCAGCGCCGTGCAGGCCTCGACCAGGACGGAGACGAAGCGCGGATCGTGCGCGGAGGGCGGATGCAGGGTCGCCAGCAGGCTGGCCGGCGGCACGTCGTCCACGGCCTGCAGCGAGGCGAGCACCCGGGCCCAGAACTGGTGCGGGTCCGCGTCGGACGGCTCGACCGACAGCCACGCGACCGGCGGTCGGCGTCCCGCGGCCCACGAGGCCAGCAGGAGCGTCTTGCCCGAGCCCGCCGGACCGGACACGACCACCGTGCCGGCCGCGACGCCGTCGTCGAGCAGCCGCTCCAGGCGGGGACGGCGCACGAGCCCGGCGGGCAGCCGGGGGACGCGGGACCGGGTGGCCGACAGGACTCCGGAAGCGCCCACCAGCCCCCGGGGCGGTGCGGTCCTCATGCATCGAGGCTACCCGCGCGGCAGGGAGGCCGGTACTGTGTCCTCCGCGTCCGGGCGGTCCGGCCCGTGGCCGGGGCCGTCGCGGCAGCCGGCCGGTGCGGAGGAGCGGGACCGGGGTGGGCCGGCCGGGTCCGCCCGGAGCGCGCGGACAACGGCGGGGAGCGTCACGCGGGCGGCCCGCCGGGGCCGCGGCGCGGGACGGCCGTGCGGGTCCCGGCGCCGGTCCCGGCCTCGAGCGCGGCGCGGAAGAGGCGGTGGTCCTCGGCGTTGCGGTCCGCGTACGCCTCGGCGAAGTCGGCCAGGGCCTCGTCGAGGACCTCGGCCTGGGCCAGGCAGGCCGCGAGGGCCATCCGGTCCCCGGAACGCGCGTGGGCCCGGGCCAGGGTCCAGCCGCACAGCTCACGGTAGGACCATCCCGCCGAGGTCATCCGCCCCACCGCGCCCCGTGGCGGCTCACCTGCCGCGGGTGAACCGGGGTTCCCGCGCCGCTCAGCGTCCGCGCCGGCAGCGGAGCGTCCCCGCCGGCCCCGCACCGGACGCGACCACCGGTACACTGCTCGGGATCCCGCCGTCCGTGGCGGGACGACGTGGGACGGGACGCGAAGGAGCGTCGAGGATGAAGGACCTGTACACCCTGCCGAAGGCGGAGCTGCACCTGCACATCGAGGGCACCCTGGAGCCCGAGCTCGCGTTCGAGCTCGCCGCCCGGAACGGCGTGGAGCTGCCGTACGCCTCGGTGGAGGAGCTGCGGCGGCAGTACGACTTCGAGGACCTTTCCTCCTTCCTGGAGCTCTACTACGCCACGATGGCCGTGCTGCGCGAGGCCTCGGACTTCGAGGCCCTCACCCGGGCCTACCTCGAGCGGGCGGCCGGCCAGGGGCTGCGCCACGTCGACGTCTTCTTCGACCCGCAGGCGCACACGGCCCGCGGGGTGCCCCTGGCGGCGGTGGTCGACGGCATCCGCGCCGGCCTGGACGCCGCCCGCGCGCAGCACGGCATCACCAGCACGCTGCTGCTGTGCTTCCTGCGCGACCGGCCCGCCGCCGAGGCCCTGGCGATGTTCGACGGCCTGGGGGACCAGCTCGCCCGGATCGACGGGATCGGCCTCGACTCGGCCGAGGTGGGCCACCCGCCGGCACTGTTCGAGGAGGTCTACGCCCGAGCCCGGGACGCCGGGCTGCACGTGGTCGCCCACGCGGGGGAGGAGGCCGGTCCCGAGTACGTCCGGGAGGCGCTGGACGTGCTGCGCGTCGAGCGGGTGGACCACGGCATCCAGTGCCTGCAGGACCCCCGGCTCGTGGAGCGCCTCGTCGCCGAGCGGGTGCCGCTGACCGTGTGCCCGCAGTCCAACGTCCGCCTGCGGGTGGTGCGCACGCTCGCGGAGCACCCGGTGCTGGAGATGCTCGAGCGCGGGCTCGTGGTGACCGTCAACTCGGACGACCCCGCCTACTTCGGCGGCTACGTGGGCGACGCCTTCCAGGGCCTGCGCGAGGCCCTCGGGCTCACCGACGAACAGGCCGCCGCACTGGCCCGCAACGCGGTGGACGCCTCCTTCGCCGGGGCCCCGCGCAAGCGGGAGATGCACGAGGAGATCCGCGCGTGGGAGCGCGGCTGAGCCGCCGCGCCGCCGTGCCCGGCCCACCGGGCGCTCTGTGCCATAATCGAGCCGACCGCGCACGTCCGACCAGGAGCGACCCATGAGCGAGATCCCCGCCGACCTGTCCTACACGGCCGAGCACGAGTGGGTCGCGGACCCCGGAGCCGACGGCGTGGTGCGCATCGGCATCACCGACCACGCGCAGAGCGAGCTGGGCGACGTCGTCTTCGTCCAGCTGCCCGAGGTGGGCGAGGCCGTCGAGGTCGGCGCCGCCGTGGGCGAGATCGAGTCCACCAAGTCCGTCAGCGACATCTTCGCCCCGGTCTCCGGCGAGGTCACCGCGGTCAACGACCGGCTCGAGGACGAGCCCGCGGCCGTGAACACCGCCCCCTACGGCGAGGGCTGGCTGTTCGAGGTCCGTCCCGCGGACGAGGACTACCGGTCCGGGCTCCTGGACGCGGAGGCTACGCCGCCCAGCTGGGCTGAACCGCCCCGGGCCGAGCCCGGTGGACCGGCGACCGGGACGCGTCCCGGCCGCCGTGTCCCGTCGCCCCCACCCAGTACACTGGGAACTGCAACCGGGTGGCTCCGGCCGCTCCCGGGAGACCCCCGGGACAGGCGGTCGCGGGGTCGGGATCCCACGGGATCCGCCAACCAACACGTCACCAGTCGAGGGAAGAGATGTCCAGAACCCAGAACGGCTCGAACGCACCCCAGGGGGAGCCGGAGACCACGTCGATCCAGATCGTGGCCGAGGTCCTCTCCCTCGCCGCTTCCCACAAGCTCTCGCCGGAGGAGAACGCCGCGGTCTCGGCCCTGCCCCCGCGCAGCGCCCTGCTCGTCGCCCACGACAGCGGAGGCACCGGTTCACGCTTCCTCCTGGACCGGGACGAGGTCCCCGCCGGACGCCACCCGTCCTCGGAGATCTTCCTGGACGACGTCACCGTCTCCCGCCGGCACGCGCGGTTCGTCCGCCGCGGCGACACCTTCGAGATCATCGACTCCGGGTCCCTCAACGGGACCTACGTCAACGGGGACCGGGTGGACAGCGCGACGCTCGACAACGGCGACGAGGTCCAGATCGGGAAGTTCCGGTTCACGTTCTACCGTTCGCTGCGCACGCAGTCGGACCAGTAGAAGGGAGCCATGGCCGACCCCGCCGAGACCGACCTGCACCGGGACGACGTCCAGCACGAGCCCCGGGTGGGCATCAGCGCCGTGCTCAAGGAGCTCGGCGCTGACCACCCGGGCATCACCGCCTCGAAGCTGCGCTTCCTCGAGGACAAGGGCCTGGTGCACCCGGCCCGCACCGCCTCGGGCTACCGGAAGTTCTCCCGGTCCGACATCGAGCGGCTGCGCCGCATCCTGGAGCTCCAGCGCGACCGCTACCTCCCGCTGAAGGTCATCCGGGAGCGGCTCGACGCCGACGCGACCTCGCAGGACGACGGTGACCGGCGGGTCCCGGAGGCCGCGGACCCCGTGACCGCCCCCATCCCGATCGTCCCCGCACCGCCCGCGTACAGCCTGCGCGAGCTGGCCGGGCGCACCGGGGCCGGGATCCCCCTCGTGCGTGAGCTCGTGAGCTACGGGCTGATCCGGGAGCAGAACGGCGTCTTCGACGACCACGCGCTGGCGATCACCCGTGCGGCCCTCGCCCTCACGGCGCACGGCCTCGAGCCGCGGCACCTGCGCCCCTTCAAGGCGGCGGCGGACCGCGAGCTCGGCCTGGTGGAACGGGCCGTGGCGCCCCTGAGCTCCCGTCGCGACGCCGCCTCGCGCGCCCGGGCCGTCGAGCGCGCCCAGGAGATCTCCGGACTGTGCCTGACCATCCACACCTCGCTCGTGAGGTCCGAGATCGCCGCGCTTCAGGAGCGCGCCGCGGTGGAGCACTGACATGGCCGTGCACCAGGTCCTGATGGAGATCGCCGGGGTGCGGATGGACGTGCCCTCCGCGCAGCCCGTCGTGGTGCTGCGCGAGGTGGAGGGCGGGCGGCACCTGCCGATCTGGATCGGCACCAACGAGGCGACCTCGATCGTCTTCGCGGTGCAGGGCATCGAACCGCCCCGGCCGCTGACGCACGACCTGCTGCTGTCGGTGGCCACCGCTTTCGGGCGCACCCTCACCCGGGTGCGGATCCACACGGTCGAGGAGGGCGTCTTCCACGCGGCCCTGGAGTTCTCGGACGGGACGGTGGTGGACTCCCGCGCCTCGGACGCGATCGCGCTGGCGGCCCGCACCGACTGCCCCATCCTGTGCACCGAGACCGTCCTGGACGAGGCCGGGCTCGTGATGAGCGGGGACGGCGAGCTGCGGGAGCCGTCGCACCGGTCGGGCGAGGGCGAGCAGCAGCTGCCCCCGGAGACGCAGGTCGAGCAGTTCCGCGACTTCCTGGACAACGTCGACCCCGAGGACTTCTGAGCGCCGAGCCGCGGGGCACGCCGACACGGGGGCGGGGCGGCGGATGTCTTTGACCCCGTCACCGGGGAGGTCTAACGTCGAAGCAGTACTCGAGGTGTCCCCCGGGGGGTCCGGACGTCTCGCCCAGAGCATGTCCTGCCGGTGCCGCGAGGACCGGACCCACGAACGAGGAGGCGGCGTGAGCGACCCTGAGCAGCCCGGCGGGCCGGCCGGTCCCGACCGCCCTCCGGCCCACGGCACCCAGGGCGTCCTCTTCGACGACTCGGTGGTCCGGGACGAGTCCGTGGGCTACCGCGGGCCCACGGCGTGCAAGGCCGCGGGCATCACCTACCGGCAGCTGGACTACTGGGCGCGGACCGGCCTGGTGGAGCCCACCGTCCGCGGCGCCTCCGGCTCCGGGACCCAGCGGCTGTACAGCTTCCGGGACATCCTGGTGCTCAAGATCGTCAAGCGGCTGCTGGACACCGGGGTCTCCCTCCAGCAGATCCGCACCGCCGTCGGCGCGCTGCGGGCACAGGGCGTCGATGACCTCGCGCAGCTCACGATGATGAGCGACGGCGCCAGCGTCTACGCCTGCACCTCCCCGCACGAGGTCATCGACCTGGTCCAGGGCGGCCAGGGGGTCTTCGGGATCGCCGTGGGCCGGGTGTGGCGCGAGGTCGAGGGCACCCTCGCGGCGATGCCCGGGGAGCACACCGGGCAGCCGCCCGCCCCGCCCGAGCGTCCCGCGCCCGACGACGAGCTCTCGGTCCGCCGGGCCCGCCGGCAGAGCGCGGGCTGAGGCCCGGGCTCAGGCCGGCCGCTCGAGCAGGCCCTGGAGGATCGCCGTGAAGCGCCCGGACAGGTCCTTGGCCTCGGAGCCGGGCCAGCGGTGGATCGGCCAGGCCGCACCCTGCGCCTGCTGCCACACGGGCAGGTCCGGGAGCACGGGGCTGACCAGCAGCGGCCCGAACAGCTCCCCGAGCTCCTGCAGCCGGTGCCGGTGCTCCACCGAGGCGTGCCGGACCTTGTTCACCACCACTCCGGCGGACGGCACCGCCCAGCTGCGGCTCTGCTCGAACTGGGCGATGGCGGTCATGGTGCGCTTCGTCCCCGCGACCGAGAACAGGGACGGCTCCGCGACGGAGAGGACCTTGTCGCTGGCGGCCCACGCGGTGCGCGTCAGGGCGCTGAGCGTCGGGGGGCAGTCGACCAGCACCAGGTCGTAGCCGGAGATCCCCGCCAGAGCCCGTTCCAGCCGGCCCAGGTCCTTGTCCCGGTACTCGGAGCGGTCGAGGTAGGACGATCGCGCGGAGCCCGGGGCCACGTCGAGGGCCTTGGCGTCGAGGCCCTCGCGCACCGCCCAGGCCGAGGCCACGACCACGCGCTCGAGGCTCCCCGGCGGGGCCGGCGCAGCGCCCCGCCCACGTCGTGGCCGCGCGCCGGCTGCACGCCCAGCCCGGTCGTGGCGTCCGCGTGGGGGTCGAGGTCCACCACGAGGGTGGGCACGCCCGCCCGGAGCGCCGCGGAGGCGATCCCGAGGGTCACCGAGGACTTGCCGACACCGCCCTTGAGGCTGCTGACGCTGACGATCTGCACGGAGGGGGCACCCTTCGTTCGCTGGAGGACGGGGGAATCAGGGGCAGCGCCTCCTCGTGACCGGGATCGGGGGCCGCGGCGAGGAGACGGTCCGGGCCCATCGTAGCCGTGCACGCGGGCCCGGCCCCGGCGCGGCGCGGAGTCACACGCGATCCGGCGGTCCGCCCCGCGCCTCGGGGGGAGTACCCTGACAACGGACGCGCGCTGTGACGACGGTCACAGTCCGTCCCGGTGCGGCGTGGTTCACTGGTCAGGGGCGCCCGCGGGTGGCCATGCTGACCGTGTGCCCGGAGGGGCACGACCTTCGAAGAAACAGTGCCCGGGCGTCCGCCGGACGGCCCCGGGCGCGGGACGGGTGTAGATGTTCTCCAAGATCCTGGTGGCCAACCGCGGTGAGATCGCGATCCGTGCCTTCCGCGCCGCGTATGAGCTCGGGGCCAAGACGGTGGCGGTGTTCCCGTACGAGGACCGCAACTCGATCCACCGGCAGAAGGCGGACGAGGCGTACCGGATCGGGGAGGAGGGCCACCCCGTGCGGGCCTACCTCGACGTCGAGGAGATCGTCCGGGTCGCGAAGGAGTCCGGGGCGGACGCCATCTACCCCGGCTACGGCTTCCTTTCCGAGAACCCGGAGCTGGCCCGGGCGGCGGCCCGGGAGGGCATCACGTTCGTGGGCCCGGCCGCGGAGATCCTGGAGCTGGCGGGCAACAAGGTCGCGGCGCTCAAGGCCGCCAAGCGCGCCGGGATCCCCACCCTGGCGTCCACGGAGCCGTCGGCGGACGCCGAGGCGCTGCTCGCCCAGGCGGCGGACATCGGCTTCCCCATCTTCGTCAAGGCGGTCGCCGGCGGCGGCGGCCGGGGGATGCGCCGGGTGGAGACCCCCGAGGCGCTGCCGGAGGCGCTGGCGGCGGCCATGCGCGAGGCCGACACCGCCTTCGGGGACCCCACGGTGTTCCTGGAGCAGGCGGTGCTGCGCCCCCGCCACATCGAGGTGCAGATCCTGGCGGACAACGAGGGCGAGATCGTCCACCTCTTCGAGCGCGACTGCTCCCTGCAGCGCCGGCACCAGAAGGTCGTGGAGATCGCCCCGGCCCCGAACCTCGACGAGGGCATCCGCCGGGCCCTGCACGCCGACGCCGTGAAGTTCGCCCGGGAGCTGGGCTACGTCAACGCCGGGACGGTGGAGTTCCTGGTGGACACCGCCGGGGAGCGCGCCGGCCAGCACGTGTTCATCGAGATGAACCCGCGCATCCAGGTGGAGCACACGGTGACCGAGGAGATCACCGACGTCGACCTGGTCCAGTCCCAGCTGCGGATCGCGGCCGGGGAGTCCCTGGCCGACCTCGGCATCGCCCAGGAGCAGCTGGTGGTGCGCGGGGCCGCGCTGCAGTGCCGGATCACCACCGAGGACCCGGCCAACGGCTTCCGCCCCGACGTCGGGAAGATCTCCGCCTACCGCTCCGCCGGCGGGGCGGGGGTGCGCCTGGACGGGGGCACCGTCTACGCGGGTGCCGAGATCTCCCCGCACTTCGACTCCATGCTCGTGAAGCTCACCTGCCGCGGCCGGGACTACACCACCGCGGTGCACCGCTCCCAGCGCGCCCTGGCCGAGTTCCGCATCCGCGGGGTGGCCACCAACATCCAGTTCCTGCAGGCGGTGCTGGCCGACCCCGAGTTCCTCGCCGGGGACGTGGCCACCGACTTCATCGAACGGCGCCCCGAGCTGCTCGAGGCCAGGACCTCGGGGGACCGGGGGACCAAGGCCCTGACATGGCTGGCCGAGGTCACCGTGAACCAGCCCAACGGGGAGCGGGTGGAGGGCATCGACCCGCGCAACAAGCTGCCCCGCTACCCGGGGGACAAGGTCGAGGAGCCCTTCCGCTCGCCCTTCGACGGGCCCTCCGAGCACACGCCGCCGCCGGGCTGGCGGCAGAGGCTGCAGGAGCTGGGCCCCGAGGGCTTCGCGAGGGCCCTGCGGGAGCAGTCCGCGGTGGCGGTGACGTCCACGACCTTCCGCGACGCCCACCAGTCGCTGCTGGCCACCCGGGTGCGCACCCGCGACCTGCTCGCCGCCGCCCCGGCCTACGCCCACACCCTCCCGCAGCTGCTCTCGGTCGAGGCCTGGGGCGGGGCGACCTACGACGTCGCGCTGCGCTTCCTCGGGGAGGACCCCTGGGAGCGGCTGCGGCTGCTGCGCGAGGCGATGCCCAACATCCCGATCCAGATGCTGCTGCGCGGGCGCAACACCGTGGGCTACACCCCGTACCCCACCGAGGTCACCGACGCCTTCGTCGCGGAGGCCGCGGCCACCGGGGTGGACATCTTCCGCATCTTCGACGCGCTCAACGACGTCGAGCAGATGCGCCCGGCCGTCGAGGCGGTGCGGGCCACCGGCACCGCGGTGGCCGAGGTCGCCCTGTGCTACACCGGCAACCTCCTGGACCCGGCCGAGGACCTCTACACCCTCGACTACTACCTCGACCTCGCCCAGCAGTGCGTCGACGCCGGCGCCCACGTGCTGGCGATCAAGGACATGGCCGGGCTGCTGCGCCCGGCAGCCGCCGCCGCGCTCGTCACGGCCCTGCGGGAGCGCTTCGACCTGCCCGTGCACCTGCACACCCACGACACCGCCGGCGGCCAGCTCGCCACGCTGATGGCGGCGATCGACGCCGGGGTGGACGCCGTGGACGTCGCCGAGGCCTCGATGGCCGGAACCACGTCCCAGGTCCCGGCCTCGGCGCTGATCGCCGCGCTGGCCCACACCGACCGCGACACCGGCATCCCGCTGGAGGCCGCCACCGCGATGGAGCCCTACTGGGAGGTCATCCGCCGGATGTACGCCCCCTTCGAGTCCGGGCTCACCGCCCCGACCGGGCGGGTCTACCGGCACGAGATCCCGGGCGGGCAGCTGTCCAACCTGCGCCAGCAGGCCATCGCGCTGGGGCTGGGGGAGCGCTTCGAGGCCATCGAGGACATGTACACCGCCGCCAACGCCATGCTCGGGCGGCTGGTGAAGGTCACCCCGTCCTCCAAGGTCGTCGGCGACCTCGCGCTGCAGCTGGTGGGCATGGGCGTGGACCCGGCCGAGTTCGAGGCCCAGCCGCAGAAGTTCGACATCCCGGACTCGGTCATCAGCTTCCTGGCCGGGGAGCTGGGCACGCCTCCGGGCGGGTGGCCCGAGCCGTTCCGCACCCGGGCGCTGGAGGGGCGCACCGTCAAGGTGGGGATCACCGAGCTGGCCCCCGAGGACTCGCAGGCCCTGGCCGGGGACTCCGCGACCCGGCGCGCCACACTGAACCGGCTGCTCTTCGCCGGCCCCACCCGCGACTTCGAGGCCAGCCGGGCGAGGTACGGCAATCTCGCCCTGCTGCACACCCGGGACTTCCTCTACGGTCTGACCCCGGACCACGAGCACGTGATCTCCCTGGGCAAGGGGGTGCGGCTGCTCGTCACGCTGCAGGCGATCTCGGAGGCCGATGACAAGGGCAAGCGCACGGTGATGGTCACGCTCAACGGCCAGCCGCGCATGATCGAGGTCCGGGACACCTCCGTCGCCTCGGCCGTGCCCGAGACCGAGAAGGCCGACCCCGCCGACCCCGGCCACGTGGCCGCTCCCTTCGCCGGCGCCGTGACCGTGACGGCGGCCGAGGGGGACACCGTGGAGGCCGGGGCCCAGGTGGCCACCATCGAGGCCATGAAGATGGAGGCCTCCATCACGGCCCCCACCGGCGGGACCGTCAAGCGCGTCGCGCTGCAGGGGGTCGCGCAGGTCTCCGGCGGGGACCTGCTGCTCGTCCTCGAGCCGGCGGGCTGACGCGCCCCGCCCCGGCGGGCGCCGGCGCGTCCGGGCAGCCCGCCGGGGCGCCGGCCTGGGCCGGGCGGTGCGCCCGGCTCAGGCCGACCACACCTGGCGGAACTTCCCGGAAGGGTCCGGGCGGGGCGGCCCGGGGGCGTGCCGGACGCCGACCGCGCCCAGTCCCCGGTCCGTGAGGAAGGCGCGCATCCGGGCCTCCACGGCCGCACGCACCCGCGCCGGCTCGGCGCCGGGCTCGGGCTCCAGCCGCAGGACGAGGGTGTCCGGGGCGGTCCGCACCGCCTGGAACCGCCGGACCCCCGGGGTCTGTTCGACGACCGTGCCCAGGGCCAGCGGCAGCACGGGCACCGTGCGCCCGTCGGCCGACGCGAAGCGCAGCACGTCCCCGGCGCGCCCCTCCACCCGCACCGCGGGCAGCGGGCTGCCGCACGGGCAGGCCCGGAGCTCGACGCGGTCCCCGAGGTCGTAGCGGATGAGGGGCTGCACCCGGTTGCCGAGGTCCGTCACCAGCACGGTGGCCGAGGTGGTGCCCGGCGGCACGGGGCGACCGGCTTCGTCGACGGGCTCGAACAGGTACCGGTCGGCGTTCACGTGCAGCGCCCCGCGGTGGCACTGCACCGCCAGGCCCGGCGCCTCGGAGGCCGCGTACTCGTCGAGGACGGGGCATCCGAAGGCGGCCCGGATCCGGCGCCGGGCGGCGGGGGTGAGCGTCTCCCCGCCCACGGCGACCAGTGCCGGGGCGATCCGCAGCCGTCCCCCCGCCTGCTCCTCGGCGAGCAGGCCCACGGCGCTCGGATACCCCACGAGCACGGTGGGGCGGAAGGCGTCGAGCTCCGCGGCGAGCTCGGGGAGGGGCCGCAGGACGGAGAGCACGCGCAGCCGCTCGCTCCGGCGCGGGCCCCGCCGCCGCAGGTCCTCGGCGGCGGTGACGGCCGCGAAGTGCCCGCCCGTGGCCAGCAGCGCGGCCACGCGCAGGCCGTGGCGGGCCACCGGGGCGAGCACGTCCCGGCGCAGGAGCGTGCGCCTCGCCCGGACCCCCAGCACCGCGCCGGCGCTCGACCACGACCGGTGGTCGTGCACCAGCACCGCGGGCTCCCCGCTGCTCCCGGAGCTGGTGAGCACGTGGTACCGGCCGAGGTGAAGGACGCCCACCCGGACCGGGTCGGGCAGGACGTCACGGCGCAGCGCCGCGAGGGTGAGCCGCGGGTCCGTCACCCACTCGTCGAAGTGCTCCATGAGCTGCGGCTTCGCCACCGGCGGCAGCAGCACCGGGTCCGTCACGTCCGGCGGCAGCGCGCGGTAGAGCCGCCGGTAGTAGGGCGACGCCCGGCGGGCGTGCTGCACGAGCGCGGCCAGGCGGACCTGCTGCCGGTGCGCGACCGCCGCCGTCCCGGCGTGCTCGGCCCACCAGGCGTCCCACGCCGCCCCGGCCGCCGCGGCTGTCGCCATCGCATCCTCCGTGCCCCTGCCCGTGCCCGTGGCTCCAGGGTAGGACCGGGCGGCCGGGAGGGCACGGGAGCCGCATAGGATGGCGCCATGCGGACATTCGACCTCATCATCATCGGCTCCGGCTCCGGCAACTCGATCCTCAACGAGGACTACGAGGGCCTGGACGTGGCGATCGTCGACGGCGGGACCTTCGGAGGCACCTGTCTGAACGTGGGCTGCATTCCCACGAAGATGTACGCCTACCCGGCCACGCTGGCCCGGCACACCGCCGATGCCGACCGGCTCGGGGTCCGCGCGGAGGTGCAGGACGTGCGCTGGCGGGAGATGCGGGACCGGATCTTCGGGCGGATCGACGCGATCTCCCAGGGAGGCCTGGACTACCGCCGCACGCTGCCGCAGGTGACCGTCTACCAGGAGCACGTGCGCTTCATCAGGCCGCGGGTCCTGCGCACCGCCTCGGGGGAGGAGATCACCGCCCCGCAGATCGTGGTGGCCTCCGGGTCGCGTCCCGTCCGCCCCAACGTCCCCGGGATCGACCTGCCCCAGGTGCACACCTCGGACACCGTGATGCGCATCGACGAGCTGCCCCGTCGCGTGGTGGTGGTCGGCGGCGGCTACATCGGCGCCGAGTTCGCCCACGTCTTCTCCAGCCTGGGCTCGAGGGTCACCCAGGTGAACCGCTCCCAGCGACTCCTGCGCTACCACGACCCCGAGATCGCCGAGCGGTTCGCCCGGGAGGCCTCCCGGCAGTGGAAGCTGGAGACGGGCTGGGCGCTGTCGGCGATCGAGGAGTGGGCCGGGGACGAGTGCGCCGCGATGGTCACCTTCCGCGACCCCGAGGACCCGGAGCTCACCCTGCGCCTGCCCGCCGACATCGTGCTCGTGGCCACGGGCCGGCAGCCGAACACCGACGTGCTCGACGCCCGGACCGGCGGACTCGACGTGCGCGAGGACGGCCTGCTCGCCGTCGACGAGTACCAGCGGGCCCTCTCGGACGGGGCGCCGGCGGAGGGTGTGTGGGCGCTGGGCGACATCAGCTCCCCGTACCAGCTCAAGCACGTGGCCAACGCCGAGGCGCGCACGGTCCAGCACAACCTGCTGAACCCCGGCGACCTCCGGGCCACCGACCACCGGTTCGTCCCCTCGGCGGTGTTCACCAGCCCGCAGATCGCCTCCGTGGGCATGACCCAGGACGAGGCCGAACAGTGGGCGATCGAGCACGGCGCCGAGATCACGGTCAAGGTGCAGGACTACGGCGCCACGGCCTACGGCTGGGCGATGGAGGACCACACGGGCCTGTGCAAGCTCATCGCGGAGAAGGGCACGGGCCGCCTGCTGGGCGCCCACCTCGTCGGTGAGGAGGCCTCCCTGCTGATCCAGCCGCTGGTGCAGGCCATGTCCTTCGGACTGGACGCCCACACGATGGCCCGGGGCCAGTACTGGATCCACCCGGCCCTGAGCGAGGTCGTGGAGAACGCGCTGCTGGGCCTGGAGGTCCCGGAGCACTCGCCGCTGGCCCGGCAGGAGCTGGTCGGCGGCCGGTGACCCCACCGGCCGCCGGCCGGCTCAGCCCTCGCCGCGGCCCGGCAGGTGGGCGTGGGAGAGCTTCTCCTTGATCCGCTCCGCCGGGGTGGCCGGGGCGGGGGCCGGCTCCGGGGCCGGCCGCGAGTAGATCTCCTCGATCCGGTCCGCGAAGTCCTGGGCGATCCTCGCCCGCTTGATCTTCATGGACGGGGTCAGGTGCCCGGAGGCCTCCGTCCAGTCGACGTCGAGGATCTCGAACGAGCGGATGCTCTCCGCCCGGGAGACCGCCTTGTTGGCGTGGTCGACGATCTCCTGCACGTGCTCCACGATCCTCGGGTGCCGGGCGGCCTCGGCCAGCGGCATCGCCGGGTCCAGGCCCATCAGCTCCAGGCGCGCGGGCAGCACGTCCTGGTCCAGGGTCACGAGGGCCGCGACGAACGGGCGGTCGTCGCCGACGACCATCACCTGGGAGACCACGGCCGACGCGCGGATGGGGTCCTCCAGCACGTTGGGCACCACGTTCTTGCCGCCCGCGGTGACGATGATCTCCTTCTTCCGCCCGGTGATGGTCAGGGCGCCGTCCTCGTCCAGGGAGCCCAGGTCGCCGGTGCGGAACCACCCGTCCTCGAACGCGGCCGCGGTGAGGTCCTCGCGCCCGTGGTAGCCGCGCATCACGTGGGTGCCGCGGACCAGGACCTCCCCGTCCTCGGCGATCCGGACCTCGTTGCCGGGCAGCGGCAGCCCCACGGTGCCGATCTTGCCGACCTCCGGGGTGTTCACGGCGATCGGGGCGGTGGTCTCGGTCAGCCCGTAGCCCTCGACCACGTAGACGCCGATCCCGTTGAAGAAGTGACCCAGACGGGTCCCGAGGGCGGCCCCGCCCGAGACGGCGTGCGTGACCTCCCCGCCCATCGCCTCGCGCAGCTTGGCGTAGACGAGCCGGTCGTAGAGGGCGTGCCGGGCGCGCAGCAGCGGCAGCACCCGCCCGGACTGCTGGGCCCGGGAGTACGAGACGGCCGTGCGCACGGCCCGCTCGAAGATCATGGCCTTCGCCTTCCCGCCCTTCTCGGCCTTCAGCCGGGCGCTCTGGTAGATCTTCTCGAACACCCGCGGCACGGCGAGGATGAACGTGGGCCGGAAGGACTCGAGGTCCCCCATGAGGTTCTTCACGTCCGGGGTGTGGGCCAGGACGGTGCCCGAGTAGAGGGCGATGACCTCCACGAAGCGCGCGAACACGTGGGCCAGCGGCAGGAAGAGCAGGGTGCGGGCGCCCGGGTGGATGATGTCCGCCACCACAAGGGTGGTGTTCTCGCACAGCCGCACGAAGTTGCCGTGGGTGAGCTCGCAGCCCTTGGGCGGGCCGGTGGTGCCGGAGGTGTAGATGATCGTGGCGACGTCCTCGAGCCCCCGGGACGCGCGCCGCGCCTCGAGCTCCTCGTCCGGGACGCCCGCCCCGGACGCGATGAGCCCGTCGAGGTCGGCGCCGGTGCCGTCCAGGCGCCAGACCCGCTCCGCGGCCGCGAACGGCTCCTCCCGGGCGGCCTCGACGACGGCCCCCTCCAGGGCCTCCGTCTCGACGAAGACGGCCTTGGCGTCGGAGTCGGCCATGATCCACCGGATCTGCTGGGCCGAGGAGGAGTCGTAGACCGGGACGGGGACCGCACCGGCGTACCAGATCGCGAAGTCCACCAGGGTCCACTCGTACCGGGTCCGGCTGAGGATGCCCACGCGGTCCCCGGGCTCGATGCCCGCCGCCACGAGACCCTTGGCCACCCCCTGCACCGCCGTGCGGAACTCCCGGGCCCGGACCTCGCGGGCGGCTCCGCCCGGGCCCAGGACCGTGTACAGGTGCGGGTCCCCGTCCCGTTCGGCCTGCATCAGCAGGAAGTCCGTGATGCTGCGGTGGGCGGGCGGGTCCACGAGGGCGTCGGTGGCGACGTGGCGCATGGAGTTCTCCTCGGATCGGATGGCTTCGGATGACTTCGGAAGGCTGTGGCGTTCCTCCCCAGTCTAGTGACTTCGCTCACGCAAACCGGCTCAGACGCGGGCGCCGTCGTCCAGGTCGTCGCGGTCCTCCGGCAGGGACGTCAGCAGGTGGACGATCGCCCCGACCACGGCCACCAGCCCCGCCACGGTCGCCCACCACGGCAGCGACCCGGGCATCAGGCCCAGCACCAGCAGGAGCACCGGCACGCCGATCAGCACGGTCCAGGACAGCAGCGCCCCGCGGCTGAGCCCCTGCGTGACCGGGCCGGGATCGGGGGAGTAGGGCGCGTCGTCGTCCGCACCTGCGGGGGGTCCGCCGAAGACGGCCTCCTCGGGGGACCAGTCCCGGGGGCCGGCGAGGTGCCGGTCCCCGGCCCGGCGGACGTCCTCCAGACCCGAGACGATCTCGGTCCACTCGTCCTCGGGCCCGGTCCCGCCGGGCCGGGCGCTCATCGTCCGGCTCCCGGGGCGGCGGGGCGCCGGGGCACGCCGGTGACGGGGTTGCGCCCGGCCACGAGGTCGCCCACGAAGCGCACCGACCGGGCGTGCAGGACGTCCGCCTCCCGGTCCAGGGTGGCCACGTGGAAGCTCTCGGTCAGGCGCACGATCTCCACGTCCCCGCCCGCGCGCCGGAGCACGTGGGCGTGGGAGGCGTCGGAGACCACGTGGTCGTGCTGCGAGCGCAGCAGCAGCACCGGGGCGGTCACCGCGGGCAGGAGCCTGCGGGTCCTGGCCATGAACCGGCCCAGCTCCGCGACCCCCGCCACCGGGGTGCGCGGATAGGCGTGCTCGGTGACGCCCGGGATGCTGATGTCGTCCCCCACGGACGCCACGGAGGGCACCGCCCGGTGCAGGGCCGGGGCGAACCGCGCCGTGCGGCTGACCAGGGACAGCGCCGGGTTGAGGGCCACCACCCCGTCCACGGGCAGGAGCGCGGCGAGGTGCAGGGCCAGCGCCCCGCCCATGGACAGCCCGCAGACCACCACGACGTCGTGCCGGGCGCGCAGCTCCCGCACGTGCCGGGCCGCGTGGTCGCGCCACTGCTCCCACCGCACGCCGGCCAGGTCCTCCCAACGGGTGCCGTGGCCGGGCAGCACCGGGCCGACGACCTCGGCGCCGGCCTCGTGCAGGGCGCGGCCCCACGGGCGGACGCTGTACGGGACGCCGGTAAAGCCGTGCAGGACGAGGACGCCCGCCGGGCCCTCGGCCCGGTAGCGGAAGGGCGTGGCGGGGGACTCGGCGGCCGCGGGCGCGGCCGGGGCCGGCGGGCGGTGGTCCTCGACGGGATGCGTCATGGGTCCATGATGGCAGGACGGGGCCCGGACCGGGCGCTCTGGCGCTCGCGGGCGCGCGGACGTGAGAGAATACCGGAGGCCGGACCCGGTCCGAGCGGCACGGACCCTCGCGACATCCCGATCAGCACGAAGGAGTCCTCTCCCACATGGTCTACATGTTCTTGAAGCGCTACGTCGTCGGACCCCTGGTCAACGTCGCCTTCCGCCCCGAGGTCCGCGGCCTCGAGCACGTGCCGAGCGAGGGTCCGGCGATCCTGGCCAGCAACCACCTCTCCGTCTCCGACTCGGTGTTCATGCCCGTGGCCGTGCCGCGCCAGGTGTTCTTCCTCGCGAAGTCGGACTACTTCAACAGCCCCGGTCTCAAGGGCCGGGTCATGGCCGCCTTCTTCCGGGCGATCAACCAGATCCCCATGGACCGCTC
Organism: Kocuria sp. CNJ-770; assembly: GCF_001942375.1. NCBI lineage: Bacteria > Bacillati > Actinomycetota > Actinomycetes > Micrococcales > Micrococcaceae > Kocuria > Kocuria sp. CNJ-770. The sequence continues at coordinate 29,404 of NZ_MKJW01000084.1, read as the reverse complement.
GGGCGGGCGCGCCAGCGCCACGTCCCTGAGCAACGGGGGGCGCAAGCTGCAGGAGGGTCAGCTGCTGGGCATCTATCCGGAGGGCACCCGCTCCCCGGACGGGCGGATGTACAAGGGGAAGATCGGCGTGGCCCGGCTCGCCCTCGAGACCGGCGCCCCGGTCGTGCCCATCGCGATGGTGGGCACCGACAAGGTGCAGCCGATCGGCGCGCGGGTGCCGCTGCCCCGCAGCAGGGCCCGGGTGGCCACGATCTTCGGGGAGCCGCTCGACTTCTCCCGCTACCAGGGCCGGCAGGGCGAGCACGCCCTGCTGCGCGAGGTCACCGACGAGATCATGCGTGCCATCCAGGCGCTCTCGGGCCAGGTCTCCGTGGACGTCTACGCGGCCGAGCACAAGAAGCGCCTCACGGAGCAGAAGCGCCAGGAGACCAAGCAGGCCGCCGCGGAGCTCGTGGGCACCGCCAAGGACCGGGCGCGCACCGCCGCCCAGACCGCCCGGCACGCCGCCGACTCCCTCACCCACCGCGACCGTCCCACAGCCACGGACGACGACGCGTCCGGGACCACCGCACCCTGAATCCCCCGTCCGGGCCCGCCCCGGACGAGACCATAGGAAGACATGATGCTCGAGTTCACCGTTCCCGACAGCCTCCGCAACCTGGCCTCGCCCGTGCCCTCGGCGGCCGACTACCCCGGGCTGGACGACTGGCGCGAGCTGCCCGCCGACCAGCAGCCGACGTGGCGCGACCACCCGGAGTTCGCCACCGCCATCGGGGAGCTCAACGCGGTCCCGCCGCTCGTGTTCGCCGGGGAGGTGGACCAGCTGCGCGAGCGCCTGGCCGAGGTCGCCCACGGCCGGGCCTTCTTCCTGCAGGGCGGCGACTGCGCGGAGACCTTCGAAGGCGCCACGGCCGACCGGATCAGCGCCCGGGTCAAGACGCTGCTGCAGATGGCCGTGGTGCTCACCTACGGCGCGTCCATGCCGGTCGTGAAGATGGGCCGCATGGCGGGCCAGTTCTCGAAGCCGCGCTCGTCCAACGACGAGACCCGGGACGGCGTCACCCTGCCGACCTTCCGCGGCGAGATGGTCAACGGCTTCGACTTCACCGAGGAGTCCCGGGTGCACGACCCCCGGCGGATGGTGCGCGGCTACCACACGTCCGCGTCCACCCTGAACCTCATCCGGGCCTTTACCACCGGCGGCTTCGCCGACCTGCGCCTGGTGCACGCCTGGAACATGGGCTTTACCACGAACCCCGCCCACGCCCGCTACGAGTCCCTGGCCCGCGAGATCGACCGGGCCGTGAAGTTCATGGACGCCTGCGGAGCGGACTTCGACGCGCTGCGCACCACCGAGTTCTACGCCGGGCACGAGGCGCTGTTGCTGGACTACGAGCGCGCGCTGAGCCGGATCGACTCCCGCACCCACCTGCCGTACGGGACGTCCGGGCACTTCCTGTGGATCGGGGAGCGCACCCGGGAGCTCGACGGCGCCCACGTGGACCTGCTCTCCAAGCTGCGCAACCCGATCGGCGTGAAGCTCGGCCCGAAGACCACCGGCGACGACGCGCTGGCGCTCATCGACAAGCTGGACCCGCAGCGGGAGCCCGGGCGGCTGACCTTCATCACCCGCATGGGGGCGAAGAACATCCGCGAGAAGCTGCCCCCGCTGGTCGAGGCCGTGGAGCGCTCCGGCGCGAAGGTCGTGTGGGTCACCGACCCCATGCACGGCAACACGGTGTCGCTGCCGTCCGGGTACAAGACCCGCAACTTCGACGACGTCGTGGACGAGGTGCGCGGCTTCTTCGAGGTGCACGAGGCGATCGGCTCCTTCCCGGGCGGCATCCACGTGGAGATGACCGGTGACGACGTCGCGGAGTGCCTCGGCGGCGCCGATCCCGTGGACGAGTCCTCCTTCGAGGACCGCTACGAGTCGCTGTGCGACCCGCGGCTGAACCACATGCAGTCCCTGGAGATCGCCTTCCTCGTGGCGGGCTACCTCTCCCGCCGCTGAGCGGGGCCGGACCGACAGGATCGGACCGACAGGATCGGACCGACGGGGCCGGGGCCGGACCGGCCGTCCGCTACAGGACGGTCAGGACGACCTCGGCCCCGTCCGTCGTCTGGGACAGCACGTAGCCGAAGGGGGCGCCGAAGCTCTCCTCGACCCGGGCGGTGAAGCCCGCCTCCTCGAGCGCCGGCACCGCCTCCCCGACGGGCCGGCCCACGACGTCGGGGGCGCTCTCGGCCCGTGGGCCGCGGGAGACGGCCAGGTCCACCGCCGAGCCGGCGGCGACCTCCGTGCCCGCCTCCGGGTGCTGGCCCACCACCGTGCCCGCGGCGGCGTCGTCGCTCACCGCCGTCCGCGCCCCGGCGGCCAGGTCGGCGTCGCCCAGGCGGGCGGCCGCGTCCTCCGCGCTCATGCCGACGACGTCCGGGGCGGTGACCTGCTCCGGTCCGGTCGAGACGAGCAGGACGACCTGCTCCGCCGGGCGCACGGTCGCGGACGCGGCCGGGTCGGTGCCGATCACCGTTCCGGCGGGTGCCGCCGGATCGGGGGTCTCGTGCACGGCCACGTTCCGGAGCCCGGCTCCGGCGAGGTACTGCTGGGCGAGCTCCGGTCCGGTGCCGCGCACCTCCGGCACGCTCACCGTTCCGCCCGGGCCGGTGCCGATCAACCAGCCCAGGAAGGCGGCCGCGGCCACCGCGAGCGCGGCCAGCGCCAGGTGCGCCGCCGCGCGCAGGGGGCGCCGCGGGCGCAGCTCGATAGCGGGCCGCCACGGGTCGGAGGAGCCGGCCGGGCGCGGCGCCGGCAGCGCCTCGGTCGCCGCGCCGGCGGGGCGGAGGGCCTCGGTCGGGTCCTCGTGCCGGCGCAGGGTCTCCGTCGGAGCCTGCTGCCGGCCGAGCACCTCGGTCCGGGTGCCGCCGGGGACGGGCGACCCGGCGGCACCCCGGCCGAGCACCTCGGTCGGGGCGCCGCCGGGGTGGTCGTCCCGCTCCGGGCGCTGTCCGCGCCCGTCGCCCGCGGACCGGTCCGCCGGTCCGCGGCGCGGGAGCGCGGTCGAGCTCGTCGGGGCGCAGGACCGCCCGGACCGCGCGCAGCTGCTCGAGCATCTCCCGGGCGTCCGCGGGACGGTCCTCCGGGTCCCGGGCGGTGGCCCGGGCCACCAGCCGCGCCAGCGCTCCCGGGACACCGGGGTCGAGGGACCGCAGGTCCGGCACCCTGCCCTCCGCGTGGGCGTGGGCCACGGCGAGGGGTGCGCCCTCGAACGGGCGGCGCCCGCAGAGCAGCTCGAAGAGCACGATGCCGGCCGAGTAGACGTCCGCGCGGGTGTCCACCCGCTGCCCGGTCACGAGCTCGGGGGAGGCGTAGCCGACGGTGCCGAGCACGGTGCCGCTGCCGGTGTGCTGGTCGACCGCCCGGGTGAGCCCGAAGTCGGCCACGGTGACCCGGCCGCCGGCCGCGATCAGGACGTTCTCCGGCTTGACGTCACGGTGCACCAGCCCGGCGCGGTGGGCGGCGGCCAGCCCGTCCAGGGCGGCCTCCATCACCTCCAGCGCCTCGCGCGGCGTCAGGGCGCCGCGCCGGCGCAGCAGGTCCCGCAGCGTGGAGCCCTCCACGTGCTCCATGACGAGGTAGGGCACCCCGTCCGCCGCGTGGCCCTGGTCGAGCACGGACACCACGTGCGGGTGGGACAGCCGGGCGGCCGCCCGGGCCTCGCGCACGAACCGGTCCGCCGCCGCCGGGTCCTCGGCCAGGTGCGGGTGCATGAGCTTCACGGCCACGGTGCGCTCGAGGCGCGTGTCCACCGCGCGGTACACGGTGGCCGTGCCCCCGCGGGCGATCCGGGGTCCGAGCTCGTACCGGCCCTCCAGGAGGGACCCGGTCAGGTGGTCGGGGTGCGCGTGCTGCACGGGATCAGTCTAGAACGCGGCGCTGTGCGGCGGCTGGGCCGCGGTTCACGCGCCGAACGACCGGCGGTGGGCCTTGACGCTCTTGACGTACTTCTTCGTGTCGTCGTACATCCCGTACTTCTTCACCCCGTGCAGGCCCTGGTAGTAGGCGGCGATGGCCACGTCGGTGCTGGGGGCGCTGCGGCCGAGCTGGCGGATGATCGCGACCCCGGCGGTGACGTTGTCCTGCGGGTCGAGCAGGTCCAGCTCGCGGCCGACGAGTCCGGACGCCCACGCGCCGGCGTCCGGGATCACCTGCATGGTGCCCACGGCGTCGGCGGGGGAGACCGCGCGGTGGTCGAACCCGGACTCCTGGTAGGCGTGGGCGAGCGCGAGGGCGGGGTCCACGCCCATCTGCACGGCGGTGTCGTGGACGATCCGGCGCATCTCCTCCCGGGACGGTGCCGGCCGGGAGGCCAGCTGCTCGTGGTGGCGGTTCGCGGAATCGACCACGTCCCGTTCGTAGGTCCGGCCGAGGAACGTGTCCCCGACGGCGCGCTCGGGCTCCGGCGCGGCCTTCCGCTCGGGCTCCGGGACGGCCGCGGGCCGGACGGCGCCGGCGACGGCCAGCTTCTGGCCGGGGCGCAGCAGCGAGCCGACGGTGAGGTCGTTGTCGTCCAGCAGCTGCTGGACCGACACGTCGTGGGACTGGGCGATGCCCCAGAGGGTGTCCCCGGAGCGCACGACGTGCTCGGTGGCCGCGGCGCGCGGCTGCGGCGCGGGCGAGACCGGGTCCTCGGCGGCCCGGGGGGCCCGGGTCTCCGGGGCGGCCAGGCGGAGGGTCTGGCCGGGCCGGAGCAGGGCGGCTCCGGAGAGGTCGTTCCAACGCATCAGCTCGTCGACGGCCACGCCGTGGCGCTGGGCGAGCGCCCACAGGGAGTCGCCGGGGGCCACGGTGTGCTCGGGGGGCGTGGAGCCTTCTGCCCCAGCACCAGGGGCGCCGGGGCCACCTGCGAGGTCTGGGGCGGGGCGGCGTGGGCCACGGTGCCCCGCCGAGGGCGGCCATGGCGGCCACGGCGGTCACCGCCGAGCCGGTCCTCGCGCGGCGGGCCCAGCGGGGGGAGCGGTCCTCCCGGGCCCCGCAGCCGCCGTCGGGGTCGTCGCTGGGCCCGGTGGCGGTGCGGCCGGTGGTGGTGCGGTGCGGTGCGTCGTTCGGGTCGGTCGTGTCGCGCTCGGGGGGAAACGGCATGAAGTGGCTCTCTGACGCTGATCGGGGAAGAGGCGGAGGTCTCAGCGGTCTCCGCGGGTCCGAGCATACCGTGCGGGCCCCGCGTGGCACGGGCACCGGCGGACGTGGCACTCTGGGGGCGTGAAGAAGACATCCGGAAACAGCACCGAGGAGTTCGACCGTCTGGACGGTCTCGTCCAGGACTGGCTGCCCCTGCCCGACGTCGCCGAGCAGCTCGGCCTCGTGGTCACGCGCGTCCACGGTCTCGTCGACGACGGGACGCTGCTCGCGGTGCGCAACCCGCACGACAACATCCGCCGGATCCCGGCGGCCTTCCTGCTGGACGGCGCCGTGCTCGACTCCCTCAAGGGCACCGTGGCGGTCCTGCGGGACTCCGGGTTCACCGACGCCGAGGCGATCGCCTGGCTGTTCACCGAGGACGAGTCCCTGCCGGGCCGGCCCGTGGACGCGCTGCGCGACGGCCGCAAGACGGAGATCCGCCGCCGCGCCCAGGCCCTGGCCTGGTGACCCGGTCCTGAGCCCCCCCCGGGCGTGCGCGCCCGGGGGCCCGGGCTCGTCAGGACGAGCGGCGCACCGCCGCCGCGGCGAGCCCGCGCAGCGCGGCCAGGGGCACCGGCCCGGCGCCGAGCCGGTCCAGCGCCGCGAAGGCCTCCGCGCTGAGCGCGTCGATGAGCTCCTCGGTGGCGCGCAGGGCGCCGCAGCCGGTGATGACCGCGCGGAGCTCCGCCACATCGGTCTCGTCCAGGTCGGCCCGGCCCAGGGCGGCCTCGAGCCGGGCGATCTGCTCCTCGTCGCCGAGCCGGCGCACGTAGCCCACCAGCACCGTGCGCTTGCCCTCGCGCAGGTCGTCCCCGGCGGGCTTGCCCGTGGTGGCCGGGTCGCCGAACACGCCCAGGACGTCGTCGCGCAGCTGGAACGCCTCGCCCAGCGGCAGGGCGAACGCCGAGCACCGCTCGAGCACCGCCTCCGGGGCGCCCGCGAGGGCGGCCCCCAGGACCACGGGGTGCTCCACCGAGTACTTCGCCGACTTGTAGCGGATCACGTCCAGCGCCCGCTGCACCGCGCCGGCCCGGTCCTGACCCGCCCCGGCGACCTCCCCCTGCACGTCCAAGTACTGGCCGACCATCACCTCCGAGCGCATGAGGTCGAACACGGCCCGGGCCCGCGCCGCGCCCGGCGCGGCCGCGCCGGCGAACAGCTGCTCGCTCCAGGACAGGCACAGGTCCCCGGACAGGATCGCGGCCGCCACCCCGAAGGCGGACCCGTCCAGGGACCAGCCGTGCTCGGCGTGCAGGGCCTCGAAGCGGCGGTGGACGCTGGGCGCGCCGCGGCGGGTGTCGGAGCGGTCGATGACGTCGTCGTGGATCAGGGCGGCGGACTGGAAGAGCTCGAGGGCCGCCCCGGCACGGACCACCGCGGGGTCCTCCGGGTCGCCGCCCGCCGCCCGCCAGCCCCAGTAGCACAGCCGCGCACGCAGCCGCTTGCCCCCGGAGGAGAGCCCGGCGACGGCCTCCAGCAGCGGCAGCGTGTCCGCCGAGATGGCTCCGAGGACGTCCCGCTGGCCCTCGAAGAAGCGCCCCAGCTCGGCGTGCAGCCGACCGACGAAACGACCGTCCTCGGCCCGGAAGGCGTCCTCGGGCGCCGCCCGCGGCACGGTGTCGGCGCGCGCGGGGGAGGAGTGCGGCAGGGACGGTGACGTCATGGGCGGAAGGACCTCGATCTCGGGCTGCGGAGGACGGGCCGGGCGGCCGTCCGCGGTCTCCGCCCAGCCTAGCGAAGGGGCTCGGATGTCCGGGCCGGGAACTATGCTGTGGCGGACGCAGGAGGAGGGCGCGGTGACCGAGACGCCGAAGGACCGGCTGGCCCGCTGGCGGGCGTGTGCCGTCATGCACGTCGACATGGACATGTTCTACGTCGGCGTGGAGCTCCTCGCGGCCCCCGGGCTGCGCGGCCGGCCCGTCATCGTGGCCGGCTCCGGGCACCGCTCCGTCGTCCTCTCCGCCTCCTACGAGGCACGGGCCTTCGGCGTGCGCTCGGGCATGCCGCTGGCCCGCGCCCGCGCCATGTGCCCGGGCGCCGTGCTCCTCGAGCCGCACCGCAGCGCCTACGAGGCCTACTCGCGGCGGGTGATGGCCATGTTCTGGGAGATCACCGACCGGGTGGAGCAGATCAGCGTGGACGAGGCCTTCCTGGACGTCGCCGGCGCCGTCCGGCGGCTCGGCCCGCCGGTGGGCATCGCCCGGACGCTGCGCGCCCGGGTGCAGGAGGAGCTGGGGCTCACGGCCTCCGTGGGCATCGGGGTCAACAAGACCGTGGCCAAGATCGCCTCCACCCGCTCCAAGCCCGACGGCCTGCTGCTGGTGCAGCCCGAGGACACGCTCGCCTTCCTCGCCGAGCTGCCGGTCACGGCCCTGTGGGGGGTCGGCGGCCGCACGGCGGAGGCCCTGGTCGGTGCCGGTCTGCGGCAGGTCGGCGACCTCGCGGCCGCGCCGCTGCCCCAGCTCACCCGGGTGGTCGGCCGGGCCGCGGGGCACCACCTGCACGAGCTGGCCAACGGCCGGGACCCGCGCCCGGTGGTGCCGGTGCGGGAGGAGAAGAGCGTGGGCGCGGAGGAGACCTTCCCGCAGGACGTCTCCGACGACCGGGTCCTGCACGAGGTCCTGCTCCGGCTCAGCCACCGGACCGCCTCGCGGCTGCGGCGCCAGGGGCTGCGGGCGCGCCGGGTGGGGCTCAAGCTGCGCTACGCCGACTTCACCACCCTCACCCGCTCGCGGACCCTGTCCCAGCCGTTCACCTCCGCCCACGACCTCCTCCAGCACGGTGCCGGCCTGCTCGAGGAGCTGGGGCACCGCCCGCAGGCGGTGCGCCTCATCGGCATCCGCGCCGAGGCCCTGGAGCAGTCCACGGACGCCCTGCAGCTGAGCCTCGACGGCCGCGAGGAGGAGTGGGGAGCCGCCGAGGAGGCCATGGACCGGGTGCACGCCCGGTTCGGGGCGGACCGGCTCGGTCCGGCCCGCCTGCTGTCCGCCGCACCGCGCGAGCGGCAAGGCAATTCCAAGGCTGTTGACAGCCGCGCGCGCGGTGCACAATCCACAGCCGACGGTCTATCCTGGTACCAGGCGGCGCCGGAACAGCCGGGGATTTCCGCACCCGAAGGATGAGGAGGCATACCGTGCCACTGTCCGAGCACGAGCAACAGCTCCTGGCCCAGCTCGAGAAGCAGCTCCACGCGGACGACCCGCGGTTCGTCACGAACATGGGGTCCCGCGCCGTCCGGGGCGCGTCCACCCGCAACATCGTCCTCGGGATCGTCATCGCCGTCGTCGGCCTGCTCGTCCTGCTCGGTGGAGTCGTCCTCAAGTCCGTCCTGCTGGGGGTACTGGGGTTCGTCGTCATGGGCGCCGGCGTCTATGTCGCCACGTTGCGCTCCGGCAAGCCCCGCTCCGAGGGGGCCGGCGGCAAGGGCGGACCGCCGCGCCGGTCCTCGCCGTTCCTGCAGAACCTCGAGCAGCGCTGGGACCAGCGCAACTCCGGGGGCCAGTCCTAGTCCGGGGCCCCTGGGCACCGCCGCCCGGCCGGCCCCTCCACCACCCACCACCTCGGCGCCCCACCGGGTGCCCGCACCGTTCCCGAACAGCTCCCCGGCGTCCCGCCGGGGAGCTTCTTCGTGCCCGGGCCCCTGCCGCGGTCCGCCCCTCCACTCTCCTCCCCGCGGGCCTCCACGAGCCCCCACTCCGGCGCCGCCGCGCCCCACCTGCGACGATGCCGGGCGGGCGCGCCGCCCGCCACGCCACGCCGGGCCGGGCGGGCCCCGGTTTCGTTGACCGGGGAGTGAAGTGGAGTAAAGTGGGGCGAAGAGATGGATCTGGGAGAACTCTCGGGCTGGAGAGGCGGTGAGCATGTTTCTCGGAACGTACTCACCCCGTCTCGACGAAAAGGGCCGCCTGATCCTGCCGGCGAAATACCGGGAGGAGCTGGCGGAGGGACTGGTCCTGACGCGAGGTCAGGAGCGGTGCCTGTACGTCTTCAGCGTCCGCGAGTTCGAGCGGGTCCACGAGCAGCTGAGGGCGGCGCCGCTGTCCTCGAAGCAGGCCCGGGACTACATCAGGGTCTTTCTCTCGGGCGCCTCGGACGAGGTCCCGGACAAGCAGGGCCGCGTCACCATTCCGCCGCCGCTGCGGGAGTACGCCGGTCTGGACCGGGAGCTCGCAGTGATCGGCGCGGGCACCCGGGCGGAGATCTGGGACGCCCAGGCGTGGAACGAGTACCTGAACGAGAAGGAGGCCGTCTTCTCCGAGACCGAGGAGGAAGTGGTACCCGGGCTCTTCTGAGCACAGGGTCGCCGACCATCACCCGCGGGGCGCGGCACCGCCTCCCGGATGAGATCTCCAGCCGCACAGCCGTCACCGTCCTGGCTCACCTTCCCCTGAGCCAGGCCGGATTCGAGGGACGGCCAGCGGATGGGGTTCTGATCCTGGAACGCCCGCGGCCCCACCACGGCGTCGACCCGGCGCCGGCCACCCCAGACCGACCGACCGACCGCCGAAGAGAGGGCCCATGGCGCAACGCCCAGCCGAGCAGCTCCACGTCCCCGTGCTGCTCGAGCGCTGCCTGGACCTGATGGCCCCCGCGCTCGCCGAGGACGGTGCCGTGGCGGTGGACGCGACGATGGGCATGGGCGGTCACTCCGAGGCGCTGCTGCGCCGCTTCCCCCAGCTGCAGCTCGTGGCCATCGACCGGGACCCGCAGGCGCACGCCCTGGCCGGGGCCCGGCTGGCCCCGTTCGGGGACCGGTTCCACCCGGTGCACACCACCTACGACCGGATCCCCGAGGCGCTCGCCCAGCACGGCTTCGACGCCGCGGACGCGGTGCTGTTCGACCTCGGGGTCTCGTCGCTCCAGCTCGACGAGCGGCAGCGCGGCTTCGCCTACTCCTACGACGCCCCGCTCGACATGCGGATGGACTCCACCGCGCCCGTGACGGCCCAGGACGTGCTCAACGACTACAGCGAGGCCGACCTGCGCCGGATCCTGCGCGACTGGGGCGAGGAGCGCTTCGCGTCCCGGATCGCCCGGGCCGTCGTGGAGCGCCGGGCGCAGGCCCCGCTCCGGACCACGGGCGAGCTCGTCGAGGTCGTCCGCGCGGCCGTGCCCCAGGGCGCCCAGCACCGCAAGGGCCACCCGGCCAAGCAGACGTTCCAGGCGCTGCGGATCGAGGTCAACGAGGAGCTCGACGTCCTGCGCCGGGCCGTTCCCGCCGCACTGGACGCCGTGCCCGTGGGCGGGCGGGTCGTGGCGATGAGCTACCACTCCCTGGAGGACCGGATCGTCAAGCAGGCCTTCGCCGGCGGGGCGACCTCCTCCGCGCCCAAGGGCTTCCCCGTGGAGCTCGACGAGCACAAGCCCACGCTGCGGATCCTCACCCGGGGCACCGAGACCCCCACCCCCACGGAGGTCGAGGAGAACCCCCGGGCCGCCTCGGCGCGCCTGCGGGCCGCCGAGCGGATCCGGCAGAACCCACCGCACTCCTCACAGAAGGCGCAGAGGTACAACGCATGAGCGGCACCGGACTCCAGCGACGACCGGCCCGCCCGGCTCCTCCGCGCAGCGGCATCGGGGCGTGGGCCGTCCGGCGGGGCCAGCGCCCGCCGGTGGACGGCAGCTCCGCCCGTCAGCTCGAGACCCCGGCCCCTCCCGCGCCGGAGACCGGTGGATCCACCCGCGCGCCCCTGTCCGTGGTGCCCGGCCGGGCCCGGCGGGGGCGGGTCTCCACGGTGGCGCTGAGCCTGCTCGCGCTCGTGGTCGCGCTGGCCTCCATCCTCGTCCTGAACATCCAGATCTCCGGGGGCCAGTACCGGCTGGTGGAGCTGCGCGCCCAGGAGCAGGCGCTCAGCCAGCAGAACGAGGCCCTCACCCAGGACCTCGAGTTCTACGACGCCCCCCAGAACCTCGCGGTGATGGCCTCGGACCTCGGCATGGTGCCCGCGCAGGGCTCGGGCACGGTGGACCTCACGACCGGGTCCGTCGAGGGCGACCCCCTGCCGGCGCAGCCGCAGGAGAACCACGAGATCCTGGTCGACCACGCGCAGCAGACCGGCTCGGAGGCCGCGGACCGCGCCGCCCAGCGCGCGGAGGACCGCGAGCGGGAGAAGGCGGAGCAGCAGCGGGAGGACGCCGAGCGGCGGGTCCGTGAGGACGCGGCGCCGAACGCCGGGCTCGGTGGCGGGAGCCTGCCGGCCCCGCAGCAGCGCGCGCCCGGGGAGTGACCGGGGCGCCGACACCGCCCCCGCACCCCGCAGCTCACCGGAGACCCCCCCAGCCGAGACCAGGAACGAGGCATTCACGTGGCACGCGCACGCTCGACGCCCACCGACGGCACCCCCCGCGCACCGGGCCTCGGCCGCAGCCACGTCGGGGTGCTCCTCGTGCTCGCCCTGCTCGTGGTGCTGGGGCTGCGCCTCGTGTGGGTGCAGGGCTTCGACGTCTCCGGCCGGGCCGAGGCCGCCGCCACGGACCGCTCCCGCACCGAGGTGGTCCCGGCCCAGCGCGGGGAGATCCGCGACACCGAGGGCAACGTGCTCGCGCGGACGCTGCAGCGCTACGACGTGACGGTGGACCAGAGCAAGGTCCGCGAGTTCGAGCGGCTCAAGGCGGACGGGACCACCGAGACCGTCACGCCCACGCAGGCGGTGTACCAGCTCGCCGACGCCCTCGAGCTCGAGGACGCGGAGGTCAAGGACTCCCTCGACGGCGACAAGCCGTTCGAGTACGTGGCGCGCGGGGTCACCCCCGAGCAGTGGAACACCGTGCGCGAGCTCGACCTGCCCTACGTCTACGGGCAGCCGTCCTCGGACCGGATCTACCCCAACGGGCCCGTGGCCGGCAGCGTGGTCGGCTTCATGGGCGGCGACGACGAGGCCCTCGGCGGGATCGAGCAGACCCAGGACGAGCTGCTGCGCGGCACGGACGGCAGCCGCACCTTCGAGATCAGCGCCGACGGGGTGCGCATCCCGGTGGCCCCCACCGAGGAGAGCCCCGTGGTGGACGGGTCCTCGGTGCAGCTGTCCATCGACAGCGACGTCCAGTTCATCGCCCAGCAGGCCGTCACCGAACGCGCCCAGGAGCTCGACGCCGAGTGGGGCACCGCCGTGGTGATGCGCATCGAGGACGGCGCGGTGCTGGCGCTGGCGGACTCCTCGACCGTGGACCCCAACGACATCGGCTCGGCGGACGCCGAGGACCTCGGGGCGCGGGCCGTGACGCAGGCCGTGGAACCGGGTTCCACCCAGAAGATCCTCACCGCCGCGGCGGCCGTGGAGGAGGGCCTGGTCACACCTCGGACGGAGATCACGGTGCCGCCGTTCCTGGAGATCGACGGGGAGAAGATCACCGACGCCTTCGACCACGGCGAGCAGGACCGCACGTTCGCCGGGATCATCGCCGACTCGATGAACACGGGCACCGTGATGGTCGGCAGCCAGCTCTCCCGCGAGCAGCGCCACGACTGGATGCAGCGCTTCGGGGTGGGCGAGACCACGGGGATCGAGCTGCCGGGGGAGTCCCCGGGCATCCTGGCCGCGGCCGACCAGTGGGACAAGCGCCAGCAATACACCGTGCTCTTCGGCCAGGGCGTGTCCCAGACGCCCCTGCGCACCGCCACCGTCTTCCAGGCGATCGCCAACGGCGGGGTCCAGGTGGAGCCGCGCGTCGTCGAGGCCGTCATCGACCCCGAGGGCACCCGCACCCCGGTGGAGCGCCCCGAGGGCGAGCGGATCGTCTCCGAGGAGACGGCGGAGCAGCTCCTGGACATCATGGAGGTGACCGTCACGGAGGGCGGCGCCAAGGAGGCGGCCGTGGAGGGCTACCGCGTGGGCGGGAAGACCGGCACGGCCGAAGCCCCCAGCGCGCAGGGCGGCTACGACGGCTACACCACCTCCTTCGTGGGCGTGGCGCCCATCGAGGATCCCCAGTACCTCGTGGCCGTGACCCTCCAGCGTCCCCAGGGCGACGTCCGCAGCATCGGCACGACCGGCACCTTCAGCAAGATCATGGGCCAGGTGCTGCGCCACTACGACGTCCCGCCGTCGACCGACGACCCGGTGGAGATCCCCCTGCGCACGGACGAGCCGGAGGAGACCGCCCCGGAGGACGCCGCCCCGGACGTCGTCGGGACGGAGGACGCCACGGGCACCTCGGAGGACGCCGCGGAGGGCACCACCGGGTCCGCGGACAGCGACGCGGAGGACGCCGCGGCGCAGGGGACGGGCGCGACCGGGACCACCGCGGATCCGGGCGCGCCCGGGACCGGCCCGTCCCGGCGGGCCGACGAGGGCGACTAGACTTCCGTATCGCTGTGCCCGGAGACCCCTGGGCGCCTTCCCCCCAGCACCCGGCGGACCACCCACCCGCCCCCCAGACCACGAAGGACGTTGATGGACGCGACAGCCCAGCAGGGACACGACGCGCAGACGATGCGCCCCGCCAGGCCCCGCCCGCTGAGCCTCACGGAGGAGGCGCGGCTGGCCGGGGCGGCGGACCCGGCCCGCACCGTGGACGTCACCGGCATCTCCCTGGACTCCCGGCAGCTGCGCCGGGGAGACCTCTACGCGGCGCTGCCCGGGGCCCGGGCGCACGGGGCGCAGTTCGCGCCACAGGCCGAGCGGGCGGGCGCGGCCGCGGTGCTCACCGACGCGGAGGGCGCCGGCCTGCTCGAGCGCACCGGCGTGGACCTGCCCGTCGTCGTGGCCCCGGACCCCCGCCGGTCGGTCGGGACGATCGCGGCCCGCGTCTACGGCTCCCGCCCCGAGGACGGCACCGCCCCGGTGCTCCTCGCGGTGACCGGCACGAACGGCAAGACCACCACGACCTACTTCACCAACTCGCTGCTGCGCGCGCTCGGCCGCACGACCGGGCTGATCGGCACCATCGAGATCCTCGCCGGGGAGCAGGCCATCCCCTCCCGGCTGACCACCCCCGAGGCCCCGCACGTGCACGCGCTGCTCGCCCTCATGCGCGAACGCGGCATCACCGCGGCGTCCATGGAGGTCTCCTCCCACGCCCTGGAGTTCTCCCGGGTCGACGGCGTCCGCTTCGACGTCGCCGGGTTCACCAACCTCACCCAGGACCACCTGGACCTCCACGGGTCCATGGAGGAGTACTTCTCCGTGAAGGCCCGCCTGTTCACCCCCGGGCGCACCGGGCGCGCCGTGGTGGTGCTGCAGGACGAGGACGACGTCTGGGGCGCCCGCATGGCCGCCCACGCCCGGGCGCAGCTCGGCGCGGACCGGGTGGACACGATCGCCCTGCGCGGCGACGTGGCCGAGGACCGGGACGCCGGACCGGAGCGGCACGGCGCCGACTGGACCCTCACCGCACTGACCCGCCGCGGCATCGGCCACTCCTTCACCCTGGTGCACCGGGACGGCCGCTCGCTGCGGGTGTCCACCGGCCTGCCGGGGGACTTCAACGTCGCCAACGCCGCGCTCGCCGTGGTGATGGTCCTGGCCTCCGGGACCGACGTCGGGCAGCTGCAGCGCGTGCTCGACGAGCAGGACCCGCTCACCACGGACGTGCCCGGGCGGATGCAGCTGATCGGCACCGAGCCGACCGCCGTCGTCGACTTCGCGCACAACCCCGACGCCCTCCGCCGGGCGCTCGCCGCCGTGCAGCCGCCCGAGGAGCAGGGCCGGGTGATCGTGGTCTTCGGCGCCACGGGGGAGCGGGACCGGACCAAGCGCCCCGTCATGGGTGCGGTCGCCGCCCGGCACGCCGACGTGGTGATCGTCACCGACGACGACCCCCACGACGAGGAGCCGGCCGGGATCCGCGAGGAGGTCGCCGCGGGAGCGCGGGCGGCCGACGGCGCCCGCGCCGAGGAGGTGCTCGTGCTCGCACCGCGGGCCGTGGCCATCCGGGCCGCGGTGGCCATGGCGGGACCGGGCGACTCCGTGCTCGTGGCCGGCCGCGGGCACGAGACGGTCCAGGAGATCCGGGGCGTGGACCACCCGCTGGACGACAGGGAAGAGCTGCGCGCCGCACTGGCCGACGCGCGGCAGGGCCGTAGGGAGGACCGATGATCGAACTGACCGCAGCGCAGATCGCGCAGATCACCGGCGGGCGCGCCGTCGGCGACGCCGCCGCGCGGGAGGTCGTCGTCGGGCACGTCACGACCGACTCCCGCGAGGCACGCCCCGGGACGCTGTTCGTGGCGAAGCCGGGCGAGGTCACCGACGGCCACGAGTTCGTGGGCGCGGCCTTCGCCGCCGGGGCGGTGCTGGCCCTGGTGGAGCGGGAGGTGACCGACGCCGCCGGCGCGACCTACCCGGGCGTCCTCGTCCCCGACGTGGTCGAGGCGATGGGCCGGCTGGCCGCCTGGGTCGTGACCCAGCTGCGCGCCGACCACGAGCTCACGGTCGTCGCGGTGACCGGGTCCGTGGGCAAGACGACCACCAAGGACCTGCTCCGGGGCGTCTTCTCCGCCGAGGGACCCACGGTCGCCCCCCGCGGCTCGTACAACGGCGAGGTCGGGGTGCCCCTGACGGTCTTCGAGTGCACCGCCGAGACGCGCTACCTCGTGGTCGAGATGGGCGCCACCCGGATCGGCAACATCGACTACCTGTGCCGCATGGTCCGCCCCGACGTCGGGTGGTGCTGTGCGTGGGCTCCGCCCACGCCGGGGAGTTCGGCGGCGTGGCCAACATCGCCCGGGCCAAGGGGGAGATGGTGGAGTCCCTGCGCGCCGACGGGGTCGCCGTCCTCAACGACGACGACGCCCTGGTGCGGCAGATGCACCGGCGCACCGCCGCCCCCGTCCTGTTCTTCGGGGAGTCCCCGGCCAACGCCCTGCCGGACGTCCCGGCCGCCCGGGTGCACGCCTCGGAGGTGCGCCTGGGACCCGGCGGCAACCCCGAGTTCCTGCTGCACCTCCCGGACGGCTCCGCGCACCGGATCGTCTCCCGGCTCATCGGGGAGCACCACGTGAGCAACCTCCTCGCGGCCGCCTCCGCGGCCTTCGTGGCCGGGGTGGCCCCGGAGCGGATCGCCGCCTCGCTCAACGCCCAGGGCCCCGCGAGCCGGTGGCGGATGGAGCGCACCGAGCGGGCCGACGGGGTGAGCGTGGTCAACGACGCCTACAACGCCAATCCGCAGTCGATGCGCGCCGCGCTGCAGACCCTCGCCCAGCTGGGCCGCGGGACCGACGGCACCGCCCCCCGCCGCACCTGGGCGGTGCTGGGCGGCATGCTGGAGCTCGGGGACAGCACCGTCGAGGAGCACGACACCCTGGGCCGGATGGTCGTGCGGCTCAACATCTCCAAGCTGGTCGCGGTGGGCGAGCTCGCCCGCCCCGTCTACGACGCCGCCCAGCTGGAGGGCTCCTGGGGCAACGAGGCCACGTGGGTGGCCACGGCCGAGGAGGCCGAGGAGATCCTGCGCCGGGAACTGGCCCCGGGCGACATCGTCCTGTTCAAGGCGTCCAACGCCTCCGGCCTGGGGGTGCTGGGCGAGCGGGTCGCGGCCACCGCCGCCGCCGGCGCCGACGGGCCCGCGCCCGGCAACGACGCGCCCGCACGCGGCGACCACTGGCGCTCGGCGGGGCCCTTCGTCAACGCCTCCCTCGACGCGAGCGGACGCCCGGTGGCCCCGGGCGCCGGCGCCGAGGGGGACCGGGCATGATCCAGATCCTCATGGCCGCCGGGCTCGCCCTCGTGCTGTCCCTGTTCGGGACCCCGGCCTTCATCAAGTTCCTCGCCCGCCGCGGCTACGGCCAGTTCATCCGCGACGACGGTCCGACCAGCCATCACACCAAGCGCGGGACGCCCACCATGGGCGGCGTCGCGATCCTCGGCTCCGTGGTGCTCGCCTACGGCCTCACCCATCTGGCCTCCGGGCTGCTGTGGCCCTCCTACGGCGGGATGACCCTCTCCGGGCTGTCCGCGCTGCTGCTCATGCTCGGCATGGGCCTGGTCGGCTTCATCGACGACTACAAGAAGATCGCCAAGAAGCAGAACCTGGGCCTGAGCCCCCTGGGCAAGATCGTGCTGCAGGGGCTGATCGGCACGGCGTTCGCGCTCCTCGTGCTGCTCGTGCCCGGCCCGGAGGCTCGACCGCCGCGTCCTCGGCGATCTCCTTCACCCGGGACACCGCCCTGGACCTCGCCTTCGCCGGCTCCGTGCTCGGGGCGCTGCTCTTCGTGGTCTGGGTCAACCTCATCGCCACGGCCACCACCAACGCCGTGAACCTCACCGACGGCCTGGACGGGCTCGCCACCGGGGCGTCCATCCTGGTGTTCAGCGGCTACATGCTGATCGCCATGTGGCAGAACACCCATCTGTGCGGGACGGTGGCCGAGGGCGTGTGCTACGAGGTGCGCGACGCCGCCGACCTCGCCCTCACCGCCTCCGCGCTGGTGGGCGCCCTCGTGGGCTTCCTGTGGTGGAACACCTCCCCGGCGAAGATCTTCATGGGCGACACCGGCTCCCTCGGGCTCGGCGGGGCGCTGGCCGCCTTCGCCGTGCTGACCCGCACCGAGCTGCTGCTCGTGCTGATCGCCGGGCTGTTCGTGGTGATCACGGTCTCCGTGATCCTGCAGGTCGGCTACTTCAAGCTCTCCGGCGGCAAGCGCATCTTCAAGATGGCGCCCCTGCAGCACCACTTCGAGCTCAAGGGCTGGAACGAGGTGACCATCGTGGTCCGTTTCTGGATCATCGCCGGGCTGTTCGTCGCGGCCGCGCTCGGCGTCTTCTACGGCGACTGGCTGCTCTCCCACGGAGGAATGATCCAATGATCCACGCGAGCAACGACAACCCCGTCCTGGACCGCCCGCGGCTGGCCGGGCTCACCGGCTGGGACGCGGACTGGTCCGGGCTGCGCGTGGTCGTGGCCGGGATCGGCGTGTCGGGCTTCGCCGCCGCGGACACCCTGATCGAGCTGGGCGCCCGCGTCGTCGTCGTCGACGGGGCGGACACCCCCGCGACCCGCGGCAAGGCCGACACCCTGCGGATCGTCGGCGCCGCCGACGTCCTGCTGGGGGAGGCGCACGGGTCCTCCGTGCCCGACGTCGACGGCGAGCGCCCCGAGCTGGTGGTCACCTCGCCCGGGCTCCGTCCCGACTCCCCGCTGCTGGCCGCCGCGGCCGCGGAGCGGATCCAGATCTGGGGCGACGTCGAGCTCGCCTGGCGGGTCCGGGAGCGCGCCGGGCGCAGGACCGCCGAGTGGGTGTGCGTCACCGGCACCAACGGCAAGACCACCACGGTGGGGATGACGGAGGCGATGCTGCGGGCCGCCGGGCTCACCGTGGCCGCGGTGGGCAACGTGGGCACCCCGGTCCTCGACGCGCTGCGGGAGCCGGTGGAGCACGACGTGCTCGTGGTGGAGCTCTCCAGCTTCCAGCTGCACTGGGCGCACTCGGTGTCCCCGCTGGCCTCGGTGGTGCTCAACGTCGCGGAGGACCACGTGGACTGGCACGGCGGCTACGCGAACTACGTCGCGGACAAGTCGAGGATCTACGAGCACACCCGGGTGGCCTGCGTCTACAACGCCCAGCAGCCCGAGACCGTGCGGATGGTCGAGGAGGCCGACGTCGTGGAGGGCTGCCGTGCCGTGGGCTTCACCCTGGAGACCCCCGACGTGAGCATGCTCGGCGTGGTCGAGGACCTGCTCGTGGACCGGGCGTTCCTCGAGGACCGGCGCGGCTCCGCGCTGGAACTCGCCTCCGTGGCGGACACCGGGCCCATCCCGACCCCGCACGGGGTCACCAACGCCCTGGCCGCCGCGGCGCTGGCCCGCGCCGCCGGCGCGCCCCCGGAGGCCGTGCGGGACGGGCTGCGCGCCTGGGAGCCCGGCGACCACCGGATCCAGGCCGTGGCCACCACGCACGGGGTCGTGTGGGTCAACGACTCCAAGGCCACCAATCCGCACGCCGCGGACGCCGCCCTGTCGGCCTTCGGCTCGGTGGTCTGGATCGCCGGCGGGCTCTCCAAGGGCGTGTCCTACGACCGGCTCGTGGCCCGGCACGCCGAGCGGCTGCGCACGGTGGTGCTCATCGGCACGGACAACGACGGGCTGCTCGCGGCGCTCGCCGAGCACGCCCCGGCCGTGCCCGTCCTGCCGGCCGCGGCGGACGGCGCCACGGACGGGAACGCCGTGATGGCCGCGGCGGTGCGCCTGGCCCACGGGGCGGCGCAGCGGGGGGACACCGTGCTCATGGCCCCGGCCTCCGCGTCGATGGACCAGTTCACCTCCTACGCCCACCGGGGCGACGCGTTCATCCGCGAGGTCGCCGAGCTCGTGGAGCGGCTGTCGTGACGCAGGTCCAGGACCGCACCGGCGCCGCGGGGAGCGCACCCGGGCCCCGCGGCGGACTGCGGCGCTTCTGGCGCACGCTCGTGGACGGCCCGCTGATCCACTCCTACTACGCGCTGGCCGGATCCGTGGTGCTGCTCACCGGGATCGGCATCATGATGGTCCTCTCCGCCTCCGCGGTGGAGTCCATCTCCGCCCAGGAGTCCGCCTACTCGTACTTCACGAAGCAGGCCACGTACGCGGGCCTGGGCATCGTGCTGATGTTCGGGCTCTCCTTCGTGCCCACGTCCTGGTACCGGCGCGGCGCCACGGGCCTGCTGGTCCTGGGGGTGCTGCTCCTGCTGCTCGTGTTCACGGGACTCGGGCAGGAGATCAACGGCAACCGGAACTGGATCGTGGTGGGCGGGCAGTCCTTCCAGCCCTCCGAGGCCGCGAAGCTCGCCGTGTCCTTGTGGCTGGCGATGATGCTGGCCCGGCAGGGCGACGCCGTGCGCGAGTGGCGCCAGGCGCTGTGGCCCTCGGCGCTGGGCATCGGGATCCCCGCCCTGCTGGTCGTGCTCGGCGACGACGTCGGCACCGCGCTGGTCTTCGCGCTGATCTACGCCGCCGCGCTGTTCTTCGCCGGGGCGCCGCTGCGGCTGTTCGCCGTCGCCGCCGCCGGGGCGGTCGCGCTCGGGGCGGTCGCCGTCGCCGCGGCGCCCCACCGGGTGGACCGCATCACCGGCTGGCTGTTCGGCGAGTGCGGCGCCACCGACGCCTGCTACCAGCCGACCAGGGGCTCAACGCCCTGGCCTCGGGCGGCTGGTGGGGGGTGGGCCTGGGCCAGTCGCGGCTCAAGTACAACTACGTGCCCGAGGCGCACAACGACTACATCTTCTCCATCATCGGCGAGGAGCTGGGGCTGCTGGGCACGGTGCTGATCCTCGCGCTGTTCGCGGTCATGACCCTGGCGATGGCCCGGATCATCCTGCGCGCGCGCAGCAGGTTCGTGCGGATCGCCACGGCGTGCGTGGTGACGTGGCTGGTGGGCCAGGCGTTCATCAACATCGGCATGGTCACCGGGGTGCTGCCGGTGATCGGCGTCCCCCTGCCGTTCATCAGCTACGGTGGGTCCTCGTTGCTGATGAGCCTGGCCGCCGTCGGCGTGGTGATGTCCTTCACCCGCCTGCCGCGCCGGATCCCGGTCCCCACCCGCACCCCCCGCCCCCGCACCCCGAACGAGGATCGCGCATGACACCGTCCGAACCGACCACCGAGGACGCCGCCCCGTCGGTCCTGCTCGCCGGCGGCGGCACCGCCGGGCACGTGAGCCCCCTGCTGGCCGTGGCCGCCGCCCTGCGAGAGCAGGCCCCGGGAGCCCGGCTCACAGCGGTGGGCACCGCCTCCGGGATGGAGACCCGGCTCGTGCCGCAGGCCGGGCTGGCGCTCGAGCTCGTCGACCGGGTGCCGCTGCCCCGGCGGATCTCCGTGGACCTCGTCCGGCTGCCCGGACGGCTGCTCGCCGCTGTGCGACAGGCGGGGGAGGTCCTGGACCGGGTGCGCCCCGACGTGGTGGTCGGCGTCGGCGGGTACGTTTGCACCCCCGTCTACCTCGCCGCCGCCCGGCGAGGGCTGCCCGTCGTGGTGCACGAGGCGAACGCCCGCCCGGGCCTCGCCAACCGGGTGGGCGCGCGCTGGGCACGGACCGTGGCCACCGCGTTCCCCGGCACGCCCCTGCGCGGGGCCGTCACCGTGGGCATGCCCATGCGCCGGGAGATCGCCGGCCTGGACCGGGCCGGCCGGCGCGACGACGCCCTGCGGTCCTTCGGGCTGGACCCCGACGTGCCCACCGTCGTGGTCACCGGCGGCTCCTCCGGGGCCCTGAACATGAACCGGACGGTGGCCGCGGTGGCCGGGGAGGTCGCCGCCCACGGCCACCAGCTGCTGCACGTCACCGGTCGCGGCAAGCAGGTCACCCGCGACGACGGCACGCTGCTGGAGGCCCCCGGCTACGTGCAGGTCGAGTACGTCGACGGCATGGAGCGGGTCTACGCCGCTGCGGACCTCCTCGTGGCCCGCGCCGGGGCGGCGACCGTCTCCGAGGTCGCGGCCGTCGGGCTGCCGGCCGTGTTCGTGCCGCTGCCCGTGGGCAACGGCGAGCAGTCGCTCAACGCCGCCTCCCTCGTGGCCGCGGGCGCGGCACGGCTGGTGCCCGACGACGCCTTCACCCCCGGCTGGTACCGCGAGCACGTCCACCCGCTGCTGGCCGAGCCGGACCGGCTCGCCGCCATGGCCGCCGCCAGCCGGGAGCACGGCGTGCGCGATGCCGACGCCGTCCTGGCGCGGCTGATCCTCGAGGAGGTGCCCCGTGGCCGCTGAGCACGAGCTCGACCCCGCCCGGCTGGGCCGGGTGCACTTCATCGGCATGGGCGGGGCCGGCATGTCCGCCGTCGCCAAGCTCATGCTCGCCCACGGCGTCCCGGTCAGCGGCTCCGACCGCCAGGACTCCCCGGCGCTGCGCCAGCTCGAGGACCTGGGCGCCACGGTGTTCGTGGGCCAGCGGGCCGAGCACGTCACCGGCGCCCGCACCGTGGTCGTCTCCACCGCCATCCCGCCCGAGGACCCCGAGTACGCCGCGGCGCGGGCCGCCGGGCTGCGCGTGCTGCACCGCTCCGACGCCCTGGCCGCCACGATGCACGGCCGCGACGTCGTGGCGGTGGCCGGCACCCACGGCAAGACCACCACGAGCGCGATGGCCGCTCTGGCCCTGCACGCCGCCGGCCGGCACCCCTCCTGGGCCATCGGGGCGCACGTGGCCGACCTCGGGTCCAACGCCGCCCTCGGGGACGGCCGGTGGTTCGTGGCGGAGGCCGACGAGTCCGACGGCTCCTTCCTCAAGTACGGTCCCCGGATCGCGGTGGTCACCAACATCGAGCCGGACCACCTCGACTTCTACCCGTCCCGCGAGGCCTTCTACCAGGCCTTCGACGACTTCGCCGCGACCCTGACCGAGGACGGGCTGCTGGTGGCCTGCCAGGACGACCCCGGCTCGCGGGCCCTGGCCGAGCGGCACCGGGCCGCCGGCGGACGCGTGGTCGGCTACGGCACCGATGCGACCGCGGACGTGCGGGTGATCCCGCACGGGACCGACGGGCTGCGCACCCGCAGCACCCTGGTGCTGGGGGAGGGTGCCGACCGCCGCGAGGAGCAGCTCGAGCTCGCCGTGCCCGGGCGGCACAACGTGCTCAACGCCACCGCCGCCTTCTGCGTGGCCGTCGAGGCCGGCGTCCCGCCCGCGGACGCCGTGCGCGGGCTGGCCGGTTTCCACGGCTCGGCCCGGCGCTTCGACCTGCGGGGCGAGGGGCGCGGCGTGCGGGTCTTCGACGACTACGCCCACCACCCCACGGAGGTCGTCGCGGCCCTCACCGCGGCCCGGGAGGTCGCCGGCGGGCACCGCGTGATCGCCATCTTCCAGCCCCACCTGTTCTCCCGGACCCGGGAGTTCGCCGCGGAGTTCGCCGACGCCCTGGCCCTCGCGGACGAGAGCCTGGTCATCGACGTCTTCGCTGCGCGCGAGCAGCCGGTGCCCGGGCTCACCAGCGAGGTCATCACCGACCGCGCCCCCGCCCACGTCCGCTACGTCCCCGAGGGCGGGCAGGCGGTCACCGAGGCCGCCCGCGCCGCCCGCGCCGGCGACCTGGTGCTCACGGTCGGGGCCGGTGACGTCACCCGGCTCGGCCCCCTGCTCGTGGACCGGCTCGGGGCGAGCTGATGAGCCGGCACGGCCGACCGCACCAGCCCCGGTTCGGCGACGACCCCCGGGACGCCGGCACCCCGGCGCCGGAGGTCCCTGCCCGGGAGGCCCCGTCCCCGGAGGCCCCGATCGCGGAGACCCCGGTCGCGGCAGCGCCCGCTCCGGGCCCGCACGACCCGGACGTCCCCGCCGGGGGCGGCCGGGACGGGGCTCCCCAGGACACCGCCGGGGACCGGTCGGACGCAGGGCCCTGGTCCGCGGCCCCCGCCGAGGGCGTGGCGCCGAGCGGCCGGGTACGGGTGAACGACGGGACCAAGGTCTCGCCCGTCTCCGACGAGGACGAGCTCGTGGAGGCCCCCGCGGCGGGAGGCCGGTTCAGCGCCTGGCGACGGCACCGGCAGGAGCGCGCGCCGTCCCGCACGCTCACCGCCTCCCGGGTGCCGGTGGAGTCCGCCCACCTCGGCTCCACCGGGGCCGGCTCCACGGCGGCCGGTTCCACGGCGGCCGGGGCCACCGTCGTCGCGTTCCCCGCCTCGGCCGGGGCCCGGCGCCGGCGCCGCCGGCTCGGCGCCGCCCTGGGTGCGCTCGTGGCCCTCGCCGTGCTCGCCGGCGTCCTGTTCCTCTCCCCGGCCCTCGCGGTGCGGGACATCTCCGTGCGCGGCGCCCAGCTGACCGACCCCTCCAGCGTCGAGGAGACCCTGGAGGGCTACCGCGGGATCCCGCTGACCCGGATCTCGAAGCAGGACGTCCGTGCCCGCGTGGGGGCCATCCCGCAGGTCCGCTCGATCGAGGTCGTGCTCGAACCTCCGCACCACCTGATCGTGGAGCTGCACGAGCGGGTGCCGGTGGCCGCGGTCCAGGACGGCGACCAGTTCGCGGTCGTGGACTCGGAGGGCGTGCGGCTCACCACCGCGGCCACCGCCGAGGAGGCGGCCGTGCCGGTGGTCACGGGCGGCCCCGAGGTGCTGGAGGGCGAGCGCTTCGACGCCATCACCGACGTGCTGGCCGCACTGCCCGAGTCCGTCCTCGCCCAGCTGCGCACGGCCTCGGCCGAGTCCCTGTCCTCCGTGGAGCTCGCGTTCACCGACGGCCGCACCGTCGTGTGGGGCACTGCCGAGGACAGCGAGCTGAAGGCCCAGGTGCTCCGGGAGCTCGTCGAGGCGCGCGGGGCCGGCAGCGGCGTGGAGACCTACGACGTGTCCAGCCCGACGCGCCCCGTGGTGCGCTGAGCACCGCGTGCCGCGACTCAGCTTCCACCAGAGCTTGAGACCTGGGCCGGACACCGGTGCGGCCTGCGGTTTTGGCGAAAAGTGTCGAAAGCGGTATGGCTTGTCGTGCAGGTGGTCCCCTCGGTTGTTAGTCTTGACCCGACATCCAACCGCCCGGAGCAGCAGCTGACGGCCTGACGTTCCACCTTCGATCGAAGGTTGAGCAACGGCTTGCGACCCCGGCCCCGAAACCATCTCGAGTTAGGTACCCATGGACTCCTCCACCCCCCAGAACTACTTGGCCGTCATCAAGGTCGTCGGAATCGGCGGCGGCGGTGTCAACGCCGTCAACCGGATGATCGAGGAGGGGCTGCGCGGTGTCGAGTTCATCGCGATCAACACGGACGCGCAGGCCCTGCTGATGAGCGACGCCGACGTCAAGCTCGACGTCGGGCGCGAGCTGACCCGCGGGCTGGGCGCCGGCGCCAACCCGGATGTCGGGCGCCAGGCGGCGGAGGACCACCACGAGGAGATCGAGGAGGTCCTCAAGGGGGCCGACATGGTGTTCGTGACCGCCGGCGAGGGCGGCGGCACCGGCACCGGCGGCGCCCCCGTGGTCGCCCGGATCGCCCGCTCCCTGGGGGCCCTGACCATCGGCGTGGTCACCCGCCCGTTCACCTTCGAGGGCCGCCGCCGCTCCAACCAGGCGGAGAACGGCATCGAGACCCTGCGCGACGAGGTCGACACCCTGATCGTGATCCCGAACGACCGGTTGCTGTCGATCTCCGACCGCAACGTGTCCATGCTCGACGCCTTCAAGTCCGCGGACCAGGTGCTGCTCTCCGGCGTGCAGGGGATCACCGACCTGATCACCACCCCGGGCCTGATCAACCTCGACTTCGCCGATGTGAAGTCCGTGATGCAGGGCGCCGGCTCGGCGCTCATGGGCATCGGCGCGGCGCAGGGCGAGGACCGCGCGGTGAAGGCCGCGGAGCTCGCCATCGCGTCCCCGCTGCTGGAGGCCTCCATCGACGGCGCCCACGGCGTGCTGCTGTCCATCCAGGGCGGCTCCGACCTCGGCCTGTTCGAGATCAACGAGGCGGCCCGCCTGGTGCAGGAGGTGGCCCACCCCGAGGCGAACATCATCTTCGGCGCCGTCATCGACGACGCCCTCGGCGACCAGGCCCGGGTCACCGTCATCGCCGCCGGCTTCGACTCCGTGAGCCCGGAGACCAACGCGAACAACACCAACGCCGCCGCCCAGCAGGCGCGAGCACCCGCGCCGCCTTCGGCTCCGGCGCCGGCCAGCCCGCCGGCCTGGGCCGCTCCCCGCAGCGCGGCGGCACCGCCTCCTTCGGCCAGCCCGCCACCGCGCAGCGGTGGGCCCAGCCGGCGGCCAACGACGACGTGCCCGACGACGCCGGCTTCGACGTCGACCTGCCCGCCGAGGCCGAGGCCGGCTCGCCCGCCGGTTCCGCCCGCAAGGACTCCCTGGACTTCCCCGACTTCCTGAAGTGAGTCCCGGCCCGGGGGCGGACGCGGTGCACCGCGTCCGCCCCCGGGCGCTTTAACCCCGCCCCGTCCGTCCGGCGGCCGGTGCGGCACGACAGAGGAGGACCAGGGTGTTCTGGTGGCAGGACGAGGTCGGGCCGGGCGTCCGGATGGCCTTCACGGACCGCGGCGCGGGCAACCTCGCGCTGCACACGGGCGACGACCCGGCCGCGGTGCGCCGCCGCCGGGCCGCCCTCGAGCGGTCGATGGGGGTGGCCGCCGGCTCGCTGCTCTTCCTGGAGCAGGTGCACGGCACCGACGTCGTGGACGCCGACCGCACCGACCGCACGGCGGTGCCCGTGGCCGACGCCGCGGTCTCGGCCACGGGCGTGCCGCTGGCCGTGATGGTGGCCGACTGCGTGCCCGTGCTGTTCCTGGGCGCGGGCCCCGGCGGCCCGGTCACGGCCGTGGCGCACGCCGGGCGGCGGGGTCTGCTCGACGGTGTGCTGGAGCGCACCGTGGAGCGGCTGCGGGAGCGGGGTGCGGACGGGGTCGCCGCCTGGGTGGGACCCTCGATCTGCGGCAGCTGCTACGAGGTGCCGGCCGCGATGCGGGAGGAGTCGCTGCGGCGGATCCCCGCGGTGGCCGCCACCACGTCCTGGGGCACCCCGGCCCTGGACCTGCGCGCCGGCGCCCGGGACCGGCTCGCCGGACTCGGCGTGGCCGTCACCGAGCCCGCGGCCGACCACGGGCCGGCCTGCACCCTGGAGGACGAGCGGCTCTCCTCGCACCGGCGGGACCCCGGCTCGGGCCGGATCGTCGGCCTCGTCTGGCGCAGCCGCCCCGGCGCCCGGGCGGAGCGCACGGCATGAGCGCCGGTGCGGACGACGCGCGCAGCCGGGAGCTCGCCGAGGCGTTGGAGCGCGTCCGGGCCCGGATCGGGGCCGCGGCCCGCGGCGCCGGCGCCCCGGAGCCCACGCTGGTCGCCGTGACCAAGTTCTTCCCCGCCGCGGACGTCCTCCGGCTGCACCGGCTGGGCGTGCGCGACGTGGGGGAGAACCGGGACCAGGAGGCCGCCGGCAAGGCCCGGGAGGTCGCGGAGCTCCTCGACGGCCCTTTGGCCTGGCACTTCATCGGCCAGCTGCAGTCGAACAAGGCGAAGTCCGTGGTCCGCTACGCCTCGTGGGTGCACTCGGTGGACCGTGGTTCCCTCGTCACCGCGCTGGGCAAGGCGGTGCGGCGGCACCGGGAGGAGGCCGCGGCCGGGCAGGTCCCTGCCGGTCCGTGCGTCCGGCAGGACCTCACCTGCCTGGTGCAGGTGTCCCTGGACGCCGAGGAGCACCGGGGCGGCGCCCGCCCCGAGGACGTCGTGGGGCTCGCGGAGCAGATCGCCGCCACGGAGGGCCTGCGCGCCGGCGGCGTCATGGCCGTCGCCCCGCTGGGTGCCGCCGCGGGCCCGGCCTTCGACCGCCTCCAGGACCTGTCGCACCGGGTGCGGGAGGTCCTGCCGGAGGCCGGCGCCGTCTCCGCCGGCATGAGCCAGGACCTCGAGGAGGCCGTCGCCCGGGGAGCCACGCACGTGCGCGTCGGCTCCGATATCCTCGGCCCGCGACCGCCCGTAGGATAGCTTGGAGGACGGCCCTGCGGGGCCAGGGCCGTACCGCGATCCGTGCAGCACGACGGGCGCCGGGCGGTCCGAGGATCCCGGAACTCCCCCCACCGCCGATATCCGCACAGACAGTCAAGGAGAGCACCATGGCCGGAGCGTTGCGCCGCACCATGATCTATCTCGGCCTCGCCGAGACGGACGAGGACTACGACGACGACCCGACGCCTGCCCGCCAGGAGCACCAGTCCGCCGTCGCGGTCCGCGAGGAGCCGCGCGAGGCCCGCGCCCACGAGTCCACGGCCGTGGCCGTGCCGCGCCGGTCGGCCGAGTACAGGGCGCCGGTCACCCCCATCAAACGCGCCCCCTCCAGCTCTCGAGAGGACAGCTCGACCTTGCGCACGATCACCACGGTCCACCCCCGCTCCTACAACGACGCGAAGTCCATCGGCGAGGCCTTCCGCGAGGGCACTCCCGTCATCATGAACGTCAGCGACATGGGCGACGCCGAGGCCAAGCGGCTGGTGGACTTCTCCGCCGGGCTGGTCTTCGCCCTCCACGGCTCCATCGAGCGGGTGACCGGCAAGGTCTTCCTGCTCACCCCGTCCTACGTCGAGGTCGTCGGACACCCGGCCGGCGGCGAGGCCGAGGACGGCACCGACGACCACCCGGAGGACTGAGGCGGACCGATGGACCTGTTGCTCTCCCTGCTGTACCTGGCCCTGCACCTCGTGTACGTGGCGCTGCTGGCCCGGCTCGTCCTGGACTGGGTGCAGATGTTCGCCCGCAGCTGGCGGCCCCGCGGGATCGCCCTCGTGGGCGCCTCCGCCGTGTACACCGTCACCGACCCGCCCATGCGGTGGCTGCGCCGGATCGTGCCGCCACTGCGCTTCGGTGGGGTGGCCCTGGACCTCGGCTTCCTGATCCTCATCTTCGCCGTCAGCATCGTCCAGGGCATCGTCGGCCAGCTGCTGGTCTGACCCGGCCCCGCTGCGACCTGCCTGTACGCTGTAACCGCACGACCCACCGGGTGCCGGCCGCCGGTCCGCCCCCGGCGCCGGTCGGACGGAGCCCCCGCCGCGGGCCGCGCCCGCGCCCCGCCCTAGGAGGAATGCACTCATGGCCCTGACGCCCGAAGACGTCATCAACAAGCGGTTCCAGCCCACCAAGTTCCGGGAGGGCTACGACCAGGACGAGGTCGACGACTTCCTCGACGAGATCGTCGTGGAGCTGCGGCGCCTGAACCAGGAGAACACGGACCTCAAGCAGCAGCTCGAGACGGCCGGCCGGCCGGTCGCACCCCGGGAGTCCGCGCCGTCCACGGAGCCGGGCCCGGCCGCGGCCGAGGAGCCCTCCGCCGGACCGGGCGCCGCCGGGACCGCGGTGAGCGAGCCCGCCGCCGAGCCGTCCGCCGCGCAGCCGGTCCTCGCCGAGCCGTCCGCCGGGGAGAGCCCGGCCGGCGCCGCGCAGTCCGCGGCCGGTGTGCTCGCGATGGCGCAGAAGCTGCACGACGAGTTCGTCGCCGAGGGCGCCGCGGAGCGCGACCGGCTCGTCGCCGAGGCCCGGGCGCAGGCCGAGGAGCTCGTCGAGGACGCACAGCGCACCCGCGAGCAGACCCTGACCGCCCTGCGGGACGAGGAGGCCGCGCTGCAGCACCGCGTCGAGGGGCTGCGCGGCTTCGAGCAGGACTACCGCGACAAGCTGCGGGGCTTCATCCAGGATCAGCTGCACGACCTGGAGACGACCCCGGCCCTCGAGCCCGCGCCTGTTTCCTCGCCCCACAGCGGCACGTGCTGGCGGTGGACCGGGTTCTTGGTCACCCGGCCCGCGTAGCCGACGTCCCCGCCCAGGACGTCGACGAGGCCTTGCTCGATGCGGGCCAGCAGATTGATCGGCTTCCGGCGGGCGGAGTCGGTGAGGCA
>NZ_MKJW01000083.1:0-57035 GCF_001942375.1 Kocuria sp. CNJ-770 | reverse complement strand
CGCGGCGCGCGGGCGGCATCCGGGCCGTCGCCGTCCGGGTCCCACGCGGAACCCGTGCGGGGAGCCTCCTCCGCGGACGCGGCGGTGTTCTCGGCGGTGTCCTCCGCGGTGTCCTCGGCGCTGTTCCCTGCACTGTCCGCGGCGGACGGCGAGTCTCCGGCCGCGGGGGCCGCGTCCTGGTCCGCCGGCGCGGCGCTCACGCCGAGGTCCTGGGCCTCACCGGCCGGCTCGATCTCCTCGCCGGCCTGCGCGGCCCCGGGCGTGCCCGGGGCGGGGCGGCTCGGGGCGGAGACCTCCTCGGCCACCGCGCCCGGCGTCTCGTCGCCGGGCACGGGCGGTGCCCGGCGCGACGTCGAGGGTATCGGTCCCGGCGGCGTCGCCGTGCGCCGGGGCGGAGGGCTGCGCTCCGGCGGGCTCGTCGAGGACGTCGCCCGGCGTCTCCGCCAGGGTCCCGGGGGCGATGTCGGCCGCCCGGTCCATAGCCGGGGGTTCCCGGCGCGCGTCGTCCGATGTGTTCTGCTGACCAGCGTCCAGGGCGTCCTGCGCCCCGTCCTGGTTCACCTGTTCGGCATCCATATACAGCTGTGCTCCATGCCGCGGTACGCCGTCCGTACCCGGTCCCCGCAGCGGCTTGGTCGGCGTTTCGCCGGTGGGGTCCACGCGGCGGCCAGAAGTCCTGTGCGTACCCGCCGCGTCCCGCACGCCACGCGAACGGGCGGGGACGGCAACGAGCCAGTCCGGGGCTCCGAGCCGCTGCTCGCAAGGGCAACGGTCTTGGGCCGGCGGCGGACGCGCTCAATCCGATGAGAGCCGCGGGTCCTGCCGACCGGCGTCGAAGTCCGGCTGGGCCGAGATTCCGCGTACGGGCGGGCTCGACCGTGGTCAGTATCTCACAGACGCCCGGCTCCGACCCGGATTGCGCTCGTCACCGCCCGCAACCGGCCCGCCGCGCTCCCCGGGAACTCCGGGGCGCATCCCCTAGGATCGGGCCTGTGACCACCTCTGCCTCAGCCCTCGACGACTCCCCCGCCCAGCGCTCCGAGCCCGCCGCGCGCGCCGACCGGCGCTGGGGTCTCGTGGCCCTCGTGACCGGCCTGCTCGGCTTCTACGGCGCGGCCACGCTGGTCTACGAGCGGGTCCAGCTCTTCCTCGACGCCGGCCACCGCACCAGCTGCGACATCAACTCCTGGCTCTCCTGCGGCACGGTCATGCGCACTCCGCAGGCCGAGGCCTTCGGCTTCCCCAACCCCTTCATCGGACTCGTGGCCTACGCGGTCGTGGTGGCCGTGGCCCTGGCGGTGCTGGCCGGGGCCCGGTTCGCGGCCTGGTACTGGTGGGGCGTGCAGATCGGGGTGACCCTCGGGTGGCTGTTCGTGCTGTGGCTGTGGTACCAGACCACGTTCGAGATCAACGCCCTGTGCCTGTACTGCATGCTCGTCTGGGTGATGCAGACGGTGCTGGTGGTGCAGACCACCGCCCGCAACCTGCGCGCGGGCGTCCTGCCCGCCCCGGCCGCCGTGGCGCGAGGTGCGGAGCAGTGGGCCTGGTTCGCGGCCGCCGCGCTGCTCGTGCTGATCTTCGGGACGGTGCTGATCCGCTTCGCCGGCGTGATCTTCCCGGCCTGACCTGTCCGGGCGGAACCGCTCAAGCTGGCAAGCTGGATCGCCCGGACCGAACCGCTCGGGCCGAACCGCTCGGGCCGAACCGCGGTGCCCGCCCGGGCGCGGCGCCGGACGACGGCGGCCCGCCTCCCTGCTGGGAGGCGGGCCGCCGTCGTCGCACCCGGCGCTCAGGCGAACCAGATGCCGATCTCGCGCTCGGCGGACTCCGGGGAGTCCGAGCCGTGCACGATGTTCTGCTGGACCTTCAGGCCCCAGTCCCGGCCGAGGTCGCCGCGGATGGTGCCCGGCGCGGCGGTGGTCGGCTCGGTGGTCCCGGCCAGCGAGCGGAAGCCCTCGATCACCCGGTCGCCCTCGACGACGGCGGCGACCACGGGCCCGCTGAGCATGAACTCCACCAACGGCTCGAAGAAGGGCTTGCCCCGGTGCTCCGCGTAGTGCTCCTCGAGCACGGCGCGCTCCGCGTGCAGCAGCCGCAGGTCGGCCAGCCGGTAGCCCTTGGCCTCGATCCGGGCGAGGACCTGGCCGGTGAGGCCGCGGGCCACCCCGTCGGGCTTGACGAGGACGAGGGTGCGTTCCGTGGTCATGAGGATCCTTCCGGAGGACGGGTCTGGGATGTCGGTGCCCAGCCTATCCGTCCGGGTGCTCGCGCTCCCACTGCGCCTGGGCCGCGTCGCGGGCGGCGTTCTCCCGGTCCAGCCGCGCCCCGGTGCGCACCGCGTACCACCACGCCAGGGCGGACAGCACGCCCACCACGAACATGGCGGGGAGCACGAAGCCCGTGGCGATGAGCACGACCTGCAGGACCAAGCCCAGGGTGTACCCCCAGGGGCGGCCCAGCACGGCGGGGGCCAGCAGCAGGACGACGGCGAGGACGCAGCCGCCCGCGAAGATCGCCGTGCGCGTGCTGTCCCCCGTGTCCCGGCCGAGGATCCCGTAGGCGGTCAGGGCGGCGAAGAAGGCGATGAACGCCTCCATGACCAGCACGGAGGAGGCGAACATCGTGCGGATCGAGCGGCGGGGGCGGGGCTGCCCGGGACGCCACTCGCGCTGGGCCTTGGTCATGCGTGCCACGGGGAACGGTTCCTCTCCTGCGGATGGGCCGGTGGAAGGGCCTGCGGATGGGCCGGCGGCGGGGCCGCCGGGTGCGGGGCGCGGTGCGCGGTCACAGGCCCAGCAGGGTCCGGGCCTCGCCGACCACCGTGATCGAGCCGGTGACGAGCACCGCGCCGTCGAACTCCGGGCGGCCGGCCGCGTCCTGGACCGCCTCGGCCACGGCGTCGTCGAGCGTGCCCACGGCGTGCACCACGTCCTCCGGGAAGCCGAGGTCCACGGCCAGCTCCGCGAGCTCCTGCGGGTCGACGGCCCGCGGCGAGGAGGAGCGGGTGAACCAGAACTCCGTGTGGAACTCCTCGTACTCGTCCAGCAGCACCCGCAGCATCGCCTCGGCGTCCTTCTCGTGCAGCACGCCCACCACCAGGTTGAGCTTGCCGAAGGTGAAGGCCTCCTTGAGGGCGGCGGCCGCGGCGGTGAGCCCGTGCGGGTTGTGCGCCGCGTCGAGGAGCACCGGCGGGGCCTTCCGGGCCAGCTCGAGGCGCCCCGGGGACTCCACGGCGCCCAGACCGGCGCGCACCAGCTCGGGGTTGAGCTCCTTGTCGCCGCCGCCCAGGAACGCCTCCACGGCCGCCACCGCGGTCGCCGCGTTCTCCGCCTGGTGGACGCCGAACAGCGGCAGCAGCACCTCGGGATAGCGCCCGGCCAGGCCCTGCAGGGAGAGCACCTGCCCGCCGACGGCCGTGGCGCGGGACTCCACGCCGAACTCGACGCCGCCGAAGCGGAACGGGACCCCCAGCTCGCGGGCCCGGGCCAGGAGCACCTCGGCGGCCTCGGGGACCTGCGGGGCGGAGACCAGGAACCCGTGGGGCTTGAGGATCCCGGCCTTCTCCGCGGCGATCTCCGCCACCGTGTCGCCGAGCATGTCGGTGTGGTCCAGGTCGATCGGGGTGACCACGGAGACCACGGCGTCGGCCACGTTCGTGGCGTCCCAGGAGCCGCCGATGCCGACCTCGAGCACCACCACGTCGACCGGCGCGTCGGCGAACACGGCGAACGCGAGCGCGGTGACCGTCTCGAAGTAGCTGAGCCGGGGCTCGCCGCGCTCGGCCAGCTCGGCGTCGACGAACCCCAGGTACGGGGCGATCTCGCCGTAGACCCGCACGAACGTCTCGTCGTCGACGGGCTCCCCGTCCACGCTGATCCGCTCGGTGACCCGGGCCAGGTGCGGGCTCGTGTAGCGGCCCACGCGCAGGTCGTGGGCCAGCAGCAGGGCCTCGATCATCCGGGCGGTCGAGGTCTTGCCGTTGGTGCCGGTCAGGTGGATGACCGGGGCGGCGCGCTGGGGCTCGCCGAGCACCTCCATGGCCCGGCGCACGGCGTCCAGGCGCGGGGCCATCCGGTTCTCGGGGGCGCGCTCCAGCAGCCGGGCGTAGACCTCCTCGACGGTCGACGCGTCCCCGGCCTCCGCGAACGGGGCGCTCATGCCTGCACCGTCCCGGCGCCGGTGGTGGCCGGGCTGGCCGCGCCGAGCACGGCGACGTCCACGGAGGGCTCGCCCACCCGCAGCTCGAGCTCGGCGGCCAGCGTCTCGCCGGCCACGAGGCCCCGGTGGGCCTCCAGGGCGGCGACCGTGCGCTCGTCGGCGGTGACCACGGCGCGGATCCGGTCGGAGACCCGCAGGTCGGCGTCCTTGCGGGCCTGCTGGATGGCCCGCACCATGTCCCGGGCGGTGCCCTCGGCCTCGAGCTCGGGGGTGAGCTCGGTGTCCAGGACCAGGAAGCCGCCGCCGGGCAGCACGGTCACGGCGCGGGAGCCGGCCGCGGCGTCCGCGGCCACGACCGTCTCCAGCTCGTACTCGCCCTCGTGCAGCACGACCCCGCCGGCGGTCACGGTGCCGTCCTCGGCGGTGGACCAGTCCCCGGCCTTGGTCGCCCGGATCACCGTCTGCACGCCCTTGCCCAGGCGCGGGCCCGCCGCGCGGGCGTTGACCTTCAGCTGCTGGGAGATGCCGAACTGCTCCGCGGAGGCCTCCGCCGCGTCGAGCAGGGTCACCGACTTCAGGTTGAGCTCGTCGGCGACGATGTGCTCGAAGGTGCCCGCGAGCGCGTCGCCGCCGGGGACGACGACGGTCATCCCGGCCAGCGGCTGGCGCACGCGCAGCCTGTGGGCCTTGCGCAGGGCGGAGCCGGCCGAGCAGATGCCGCGGGTGGTCTCCATCCGCTGCACCAGGGCGGTCTCCGCCGGGAACAGCGACGCGTCCGGCCAGTCGGTCAGGTGCACGGAGCGCCCGGCCGTGAGCCCGCGCCAGATCTCCTCCGTGACCAGGGGCAGCAGCGGGGCGGCCACGCGGCAGACGGTCTCCAGGCAGGTGTACAGGACGTCGAAGGCGACGGTGTCCTCGTCGAAGAAGCGGTCCCGGGAGCGGCGCACGTACCAGTTGGTGAGGGTGTCCATGTAGGCGCGCAGGTGCTCGGCGGCACCGGAGACGTCGTAGCGGTCGAAGGCGTCCTTGACGTCGGTCACGAGCCGGCCGGTGGCCGCGAGCACGAAGCGGTCCATGACGTTGCCGGACTCGTGGCGGGTGCGCGCCTCGTACCCGGCGCCGCCGTTCGCGGCGTTCGTGTAGAGGCCGAAGAAGTGGTAGACGTTCCACAGCGGCAGCATCATCTGCCGCACGCCGTCGCGGATGCCCTGCTCCGTGACCACCAGGTTCCCGCCGCGCAGGATCGGGCTGGACATCAGGAACCAGCGCATGGCGTCGGCGCCGTCCCGGTCCAGGACCTCGTTGACGTCCGGGTAGTTGCGCAGGGACTTGGACATCTTCTGCCCGTCGGAGCCCAGCACGATGCCGTGGCTGATGACGTTGCGGAACGCGGGCCGGTCGAACAGCGCCGTGGCCAGGATGTGCAGGGTGTAGAACCAGCCGCGGGTCTGGCCGATGTACTCCACGATGAAGTCGCCGGGGTTGTGGGTCTCGAACCACTCCCGGTTCTCCATCGGGTAGTGCACCTGGGCGTAGGGCATGGAGCCGGAGTCGAACCAGACGTCCAGGACCTCGGGCACGCGGCGCATCGTGGAGCGGCCCGTGGGGTCGTCCGGATTGGGCCTGGTCAGCTCGTCGATCCACGGCCGGTGCAGGTCCACCTCGCCGCGGTCGTTGCGGGGCACCCGGCCGAAGTCGGCCTCCATCTCGGCCAGGGAGCCGTAGACGTCGCGGCGCGGGTGCTCGGGGTCGTCGGACTCCCAGACCGGGATGGGCGAGCCCCAGTACCGGTTGCGGGAGATCGACCAGTCGCGGGCGTTCTCCAGCCACTTGCCGAACTGGCCGTCCTTGACGTTGTCCGGGATCCAGTTGATCTGCTGGTTGAGCTCGACCATCCGGTCCTTGATGCGGGTGACCTCCACGAACCAGGAGGACACGGCCCGGTAGATCAGCGGGTTCCGGCAGCGCCAGCAGTGCGGGTAGGGGTGCTCGTAGGTGGCCTGGCGCACCAGCCGGCCCTGGGCCTTGAGGTCGCGGATCACCGTGCGGGCCACGTCCTTGTCGAAGACGTTGCGCCCGGCGATCCCGGCCAGCGGCGCGCCCGGGGCGAGCCGCTCGTCGGCGAAGGTGCGGTGGAAGACGCCGGACTCGTCGAGGGAGAGCACCACGGGGATGTCGTAGCGCGCGCAGACGTTCTGGTCGTCCTCGCCGTAGGCGGGGCCTGGTGGACCAGCCCCGTGCCGTCGGTCGTGGTGACGTAGTCGGCCACGACGAACTGCCAGGACGTGCCCGTGCCGAAGCGCTCGGCGTCGGCGTAGTAGTCCCACAGCCGCCGGTAGCGCAGCCCCTCGAGGTCCGCCCCGCGGTGGCGGGCGGTCACGGCGGCCGCCGCCGCGGCCGCGGGGTCCTCCTCCTCGCCCCAGCCCAGGTCCTTGGCGTAGGCGCCCAGCAGCTCCTCGGCGATGAGGAAGCGGCGGCCCGCGAGCTCCCCGGCCCCGGGGACCACCGCGTAGACGATCTCCGGGCCCACGGCGATCGCCTGGTTGGTCGGCAGCGTCCACGGCGTGGTGGTCCAGGCGAGGGCCTCCACCCCGGCCAGCTCGGCGGCCAGTTCGGGCCGGACCGCCCAGGAGGCGTCGTCGAGCACGGGGAAGGTGACGGTGACGGTCTGGTCCTGGCGGTCCTGGTAGACGTCGTCGTCCATCCGCAGCTCGTGGTTGGACAGCGGCGTCTCGTCCTTCCAGCAGTAGGGCAGCACGCGGTAGCCGGAGTAGACGAGGCCCTTGTCGTCGAGCGCCTTGAACGCCGCGATCACGGACTCCATGTACTCGGGGTTGAGGGTCTTGTAGTCGTTGTCGAAGTCCACCCAGCGCGCCTGGCGGGTCACGTAGTCCCGCCACTCGGAGGCGTACTTCATCACGGAGGACCGGCAGGCGTCGTTGAACGCCGCGACGCCCATCCGCTCGATCTCCTCCTTGTCGGCCATGCCCAGCTGCTTCATGGCCTCCAGCTCGGCGGGCAGCCCGTGGGTGTCCCAGCCGAAGCGGCGCTCCACCCGGCGGCCCTGCTGGGTCTGGTAGCGGGCCACGAGGTCCTTGACGTAGCCGGTGAGCAGGTGGCCGTAGTGGGGCAGGCCGTTGGCGAAGGGAGGGCCGTCGTAGAAGACGAACTCGTTGGAGCCGTCCCGGCCGGGATCGCGCTGGTCCACGCTGGCCTGGAAGGTGCGGTCCTGCGCCCAGTAGGCGAGGACCCGCTCCTCGACGGCCGGGAACGCGGGGGCCGCGGGCACGCCGCGGGCGGCGGGGTCGGTGGTCGCCTTGGGGTAGACGGGCTGGTCTGACACGGGGTCCATCCTCGTTCTGACGTCGGTGCTGCTCGTGCGGGTCAGGGAGCAAGGACGCTGCCGGCCGGTCGCCCGGGACGGAACGCGGTACCACCTCGCTTGCGGTCCGCTTCCCCGGGAGCATCCCCGGGGCGGAGGCGGGCCGCCGCTCGTTGACTGCTGTGACGGGCTTACCCGTTCGGTTCTACTGGGGTCCCTCCCGCGGCGGGCGGGACCTGTTCTTCCGAAGGCTCCCCGGTGATGGCCGGATCGACGCCGTGATGACTGCCCCCAGCTTAACCCACGCGCGGGCCGGTGCCGAGGCCGGGGCTCCCCCGGACCGGGCCGGGCCTCATGAGAGACTGGTCCGCATGGCTGACAACACGCAGGGCACAGACACGCCCGCACCGACGACCGTGACCGTTCCCGACAAGCCCGCGCTGGAGGGACTGGAGCAGACGTACTCGCGGAAGTGGCGCGAGGAGGGCACCTTCGCGTTCGACGAGGACACGACCCGCGAGCAGGTCTACTCGATCGACACTCCCCCGCCGACCGCCTCCGGCTCCCTCCACGTCGGCCACATGTTCTCCTACACGCAGACCGACGTGATCGCCCGCTACCAGCGGATGAGCGGCAAGAACGTCTTCTACCCGCTGGGCTGGGACGACAACGGCCTGCCCACCGAGCGGCGGGTGCAGAACTACTACGGCGTGCGCTGCGACCCCGCCCGGCCCTACGTGGAGGGGTACCGCCCGCCGGAGAAGCCCGCGAAGAACCAGCGCGACTGGGACGTGGTCTCCCGCCGGAACTTCATCGAGCTCTGCGAGGAGCTGGCGGTCGAGGACGAGAAGGTCTTCGAGCACCTCTTCTCCACCCTGGGGCTGTCCGTGGACTGGACCCGCACCTACCGCACGATCGACGCCCGCTCCCGGGCGGTCTCCCAGCGCGCCTTCCTCGAGGACCTGGCCGCGGGCCACGCCTATCTCGCCGAGGCCCCCACCCTGTGGGACGTCACCTTCCGCACCGCCGTGGCCCAGGCCGAGCTGGAGGACCGGGAGCGGGAGGGCTTCTACCACCGGGTGGCCTTCCACCGGCCCGACGGCGGGACCGTCCACATCGAGACGACCCGCCCCGAGCTGCTGCCCGCGTGCGTGGCCCTCGTGGCCCACCCCGACGACGAGCGCTACCAGCCGCTGTTCGGCACCACGGTGCGCTCTCCGCTGTTCGACGTCGAGGTCGAGGTCCGGGCGCACCCCCTGGCCAAGCCGGACAAGGGCTCCGGGATCGCGATGATCTGCACCTTCGGCGACCTCACCGACGTCACGTGGTGGCGGGAGCTGGAGCTGCCGACCCGCGCGCTGGTCGGCCGTGACGGCCGCTTCGCGAACGAGACCCCGGAGTGGATCGCCGCCGGGTCCCCGGCCGAGCACTACGCCCGGGTGGCCGGCCGGACGGTGTTCTCCGCCCAGCAGGCCGTCGTGGAGATGCTCCGCGAGTCCGGGGACCTGGCGGGCGAGCCGCAGAAGGTCGTGCACCCGGTGAACTTCTACGAGAAGGGCGACAAGCCCCTGGAGGTCGTCACCTCCCGCCAGTGGTACATCCGCAACGGCGGCCGCGACGCCGAGCGCCGCGAGGCGCTGCTGGCGCGGGGCCGGGAGATGGACTGGCACCCCTCGTTCATGCGCTCCCGGTACGAGAACTGGATCGAGGGGCTCAACGGCGACTGGCTGATCTCCCGCCAGCGCTTCTTCGGGGTCCCGTTCCCGGTCTGGTACCGCCTCGACGGCGACGGCAACCCGGACTACGACGCTCCCGTCCTGCCCGCCCACGACCAGCTGCCGGTGGACCCGGCCGCCGAGCCGGCTCCCGGCTTCGACGAGTCCCAGCGGGACCAGCCGCACGGCTTCACCGGCGACCCGGACGTGCTCGACACCTGGGCGACGTCCTCGCTGACCCCCCAGATCGCCACCGGCTGGGCGTTCGACGAGCAGCTGCACGCCAACACGTTCCCGATGGACCTGCGGCCGCAGGGCCACGACATCATCCGCACCTGGCTGTTCTCCACGGTCGTGCGCTCGGAGTCGCTGGCCGGCACGGTGCCCTGGACCAACACCGCGCTCTCCGGGTGGATCCTCGACCCGGACCGCAAGAAGATGTCCAAGTCCAAGGGCAACGTGGTCGTCCCCACGGAGGTGCTCGAGAACTACGGCGCCGACGCGGTGCGCTACTGGGCCGCCTCGGCCCGCCTGGGCGCGGACACCGCCTACGACGAGGGGCAGATGAAGATCGGCCGCCGGCTGGCGATCAAGCTGCTCAACGCCTCGAAGTTCGTCCTCGCCCAGGGCGTCACGGAGGCGTCCGTGCTCGGCGCCGGGGCGTCCGCCGACGTGCTGACCGAGCCCCTGGACCGGGCGCTGCTCGCGCAGCTGCGCACCGTGGTGGAGCGCGCCACCCAGGCCTTCGCCGACTACGAGTACGCCCGGGCGCTGCAGCTCACCGAGCAGTTCTTCTGGACGTTCACCGACGACTACGTCGAGCTCGTCAAGGACCGGGCCTACGGGGCCCGCGGCGAGGCCGCGCAGGCGTCCGTGCACGCCGCGCTCGCCACCACCCTCGACGCCCTGCTGCGGCTGTTCGCCCCGGTGCTGCCCTTCGCCACGGAGGAGGTGTGGTCCTGGTGGCGCACCGGGTCCGTGCACCGGGCCGCGTGGCCGGCGGCCGACGCCTTCGCCGCGGCCGTGGACGGGGCCGACCCGGAGATCCTCACCACCCTGGGCGAGGCGCTGTCCGGACTGCGCAAGGCGAAGTCCGAGGCCAAGGTCAAGCAGCGCACCGCCGTGCGCTCGGCGACCATCGGCGCCGCCGCCGAGGACGTGGCCCGGCTCGAGGCCGGCCTGGACGACCTCCGGGCCGCCGGCAACGCCGCGCAGCTCTCGCTCGTGGCCGGGGACGCGGGCCTCAGCGTGCGCGACGTGGAGCTGGCCCCCGCCGAGGAGCCGGCGCGGTAGACGCCCCGGCCACGGAGGAAGCCCCCATGGCAGTCCATGGGGGCTTCCTCCGTGCCGGGTCCGGCGCGGCGCCGCTCCCCGGTGCCCGGGGCGTGGCGGAGGCTCAGGAGAAGACGGGGCCCTGCTCCCGCCCGCGCTTGAGCTCGTAGAACCCCGGGTAGGAGGCCAGCGCCAGGGAGCCGTCCCAGATCTTCGCGGCCTCCTCGCCCTTCGGGGCGGGGGTGAACACGGGACCGAAGAACCCGGTGCCGTTGACCGCGATGCAGGGGGTGCCGATGTCCTGCCCGGCGACCGCCCGCGCGGCCTCCGTGGAGGCCCGCAGCGCCCCGTCGAACTCCGCGGAGTCCTTGGCCGCCGCGAGCTCGGCGGGCAGCCCGACCTCCGCGAGCGACTCGGTGATGATCTGCTCCAGGTCCTCCATGCCGCCGGGGTGGCGGCGGGTGCCCATCGCGTCGTAGAGCTTCTTGCGCTGCTCGTCGCCGTGGGCGTCCGCCGCGGCCTCGACCACGCGCACCAGCCACATCGACTCCTCGTGGCCGTGGTGGTGGTTGTCCGGGTTCTCCTCGTTGAGGATGCCGAGCGAGATGATCCGCCACGTGACCTCCACGTCGCGGCGGGACTCCACCTCCTCCATCCAGCGGGAGGTCATCCAGGCCCAGGGGCACAGGGGATCGAACCAGAAATCGACCTTGTCCGTCATCAGCTTCCTCTCCTCGCGGGTGCGCCCGCCGGGACCGGCGGGCGCCTCACGGAGTACAAGCCACGGATCAGGCGGTTTTGTTCCGGTTCTGCTCCTCACGGATCATCTCGTGGGTGATGACCTCCGGCTCGGCCCGCTTGGCCACGGCCTCGGCGGTGACGAGCACGGCGGCGATGTCCTCGCGGCTGGGCAGCTCGAACATCACCGGCTGCAGGACGTCCTCGAGGATGGCGCGCAGCCCGCGGGCACCGGTGCCGCGCTGGATCGCCAGCTCGGCGACGGCCTCCAGCGCGTCCGGGTCGAAGGTCAGCTCGACGCCGTCGAGCTGGAACATCTTCCGGTACTGCTTCACCAGGGCATTGCGCGGCTCGGTGAGGATCCGGGTGAGGTCGGCGACGGTGAGCTCCCGCAGGGTGGTGACCACGGGCAGCCGGCCGATGAGCTCGGGGATCAGGCCGAACTTCAGCAGGTCCTCGGGCATGACGTCGGCCATCAGGTCCCGCCGCGGGCCGCTCTCCCGCAGCGCGGCGCCGAAGCCGATGCTGGTGTGCCCGGCGCGGGAGTCCACGATGTCCTCCAGGCCGGCGAAGGCGCCGGCCACGATGAACAGCACGTTCGTGGTGTCGATCTGGATGAACTCCTGCTGGGGGTGCTTGCGCCCGCCCTGCGGCGGCACCGAGGCCACGGTGCCCTCGAGGATCTTCAGCAGTGCCTGCTGCACGCCCTCCCCGGAGACGTCGCGGGTGATGGAGGGGTTCTCGGACTTGCGGGAGATCTTGTCGATCTCGTCGATGTAGATGATGCCCGTCTCGGCCCGCTTGACGTCGTAGTCCGCGGCCTGGATGAGCTTGAGGAGGATGTTCTCCACGTCCTCGCCCACGTAGCCCGCCTCGGTGAGGGACGTGGCGTCGGCGACGGCGAAGGGGACGTCGAGCCGGCGGGCCAGCGACTGCGCCAGGTAGGTCTTGCCGGAGCCGGTGGGCCCGACGAGCAGGATGTTGGACTTGGCGATCTCCACGTCCTCGTCACCGGCCGCGGTGGCCAGGGACAGGGGCTTGCCGTTCTCCCCGGCCCGGACCCGCTTGTAGTGGTTGTACACCGCCACGGACAGCGCCCGCTTGGCCGTCTCCTGCCCGATGACGTACTGGTGCAGGTGCTGGTAGATCTCGTGGGGCGTGGGCAGCTCCTGCTGCTCGAGGTCCTTGACCTCGCTCAGCTCCTCCTCGATGATCTCGTTGCACAGCTCGATGCACTCGTCGCAGATGTAGACGCGTGGGCCCGCGATGAGCTTGCGGACCTGCTTCTGGCTCTTGCCGCAGAAGGAGCACTTGAGCAGATCCGCGGTCTCGCCGATGCGCGCCATGAATGAGTCCTCTGGTCGGGTACGGAAATCCTCGTCCAGGATAGGCGAGGACCGGGGCCCGCCCCAACACCGGGACGCCCCGGTGCGCCGCGCCGGGAGGGTCGCGGCGCACCGGGGCTCCGGCGGGACGGGTGCCGCGCGTCAGACGGTGACGGTGGCGGGCTTGTGGATCTTGCGGGACTCCAGGACGTGGTCCACGATCCCGTACTCCTTGGCGGCGGCCGCGGTGAGGATCTTGTCGCGCTCGATGTCGCGGTTGACCTCCTCGGCGCTCTTGCCGGAGTGCAGGGCCAGGGTCTCCTCGAGCCACTCGCGCATGCGCATGATCTCGTTGGCCTGGATCTCGATGTCGGAGGCC
This sequence comes from Kocuria sp. CNJ-770, assembly GCF_001942375.1. Classification (NCBI taxonomy): domain Bacteria; kingdom Bacillati; phylum Actinomycetota; class Actinomycetes; order Micrococcales; family Micrococcaceae; genus Kocuria; species Kocuria sp. CNJ-770. The sequence continues at coordinate 44,126 of NZ_MKJW01000083.1, read as the reverse complement.
TGCCCGCCGCCCTGACCGGACATGGCCGGCTGGTGGATGAGCACGCGGGCGTTGGGCAGCGCCAGGCGCTTGCCCGGGGTGCCGCCGGCCAGCAGCACGGCGGCCGCGGAGGCCGCCTGCCCGAGGCACACGGTCTGGATCTCCGGGCGGATGAACTGCATGGTGTCGTAGATCGCGGTCATCGCGGTGAACGACCCGCCCGGGGAGTTGATGTACATGGTGATGTCCCGGTCGGCGTCCTGGGCCTCGAGCACCAGCAGCTGGGCCATCACGTCGTCGGCCGAGGCGTCGTCGACCTGCACGCCCAGGAAGATGATCCGGTCCTCGAAGAGCTTGGTGTAGGGGTTCTGCCGGCGGTACCCGTAGGGGGTGCGCTCCTCGAAGTCGGGGAGCACGTAGCGGCTGGTGGGCAGGGCGGCCGCGGAACCGGCCGTGGACGAAGGTCCGTAGGTGTAGGTCATCGTTGAGATCCTCGAGAGTCTGGGGTGCTTGCCGGGTCGTGGGGGCGGGACCGCCGAGGTCCTAGTCCTGGTCCTTCATGGTCCCGCCGCCGCCGGTCATGGTCCCGGCCGAGCTGGCGATGCGGTCGAAGAAGCCGTAGTCCAGGGCCCGCTGGGCGTCGAACCAGTTGTCCCGGTCGTTGTCGCGGAGGATGGTCTCCAGGCTCTGGCCGGTCTGCTCGGCGGTGAGCTCCGCCAGGCGCTGCTTCATCGACAGGATGAGCTCGGCCTGCACCCGGATGTCCGAGGCGGTGCCGCCCATGCCGCCGGAGGGCTGGTGCATCAGGATCCGGGCGTTGGGGGTCGCGTAGCGCTTGCCCTTGGTGCCGGAGGAGAGCAGGAACTGTCCCATCGAGGCCGCCAGGCCGGTGGCCACGGTCACGACGTCGTTCGGGATGAGCTGCATGGTGTCGTAGATCGCCATGCCCGCGGTGACGGAACCGCCCGGGGAGTTGATGTACAGGAAGATGTCGGCCTGCGGGTCCTCGGCCGAGAGCAGCAGCATCTGGGAGCAGATGAGGTTCGCGTTGTCGTCGCGCACCTCGGAGCCCAGCCAGATGATGCGCTCCTTGAGCAGCCGGTTGTAGACGTAGTCGTCCTGGCCGCCCATGGGGGCGCCGCCCTGCAGGCGCGGGGCGGTGGAGGTGGCGTGGGTCGAGCCGAACGGCGACTCGTGAGCGGAGGTCATGAAACAGTGCCTCTTTCGTCCGTGTGGTCCGGTGATCTCTGAACAGAACACTAGTGCCCGGCCCGCGCCGGAACCGGTCCGCGCCGGGGTTGTTCGCTGATGGCGCATGGTCGCCGTCGGCGGGCCCGGCGACGGCGAAGGCGCCGCCGTTCCGGGGAACGACGGCGCCTCCGGCGCGGGGTTCAGGACCTCACTTGGCCGAGTCCGCGGAGTCCGCCGAATCGGCCGACTCCGGGGACTCGGGCGAGTCCGCCGACTCCTCGTCGGTGCCGGGGGTCGGGGCGGCGGTGGTCTCCTCGGGGGCGACCTCCTCGGTCTGCTCCTCGGCGCCCTGCTCCTCGCCCTGCGGGCGGACGAACTCGGAGAGGTCCACCGCGTTGCCCTCGGTGTCGGTGACCGTGGCGTACTCCAGGACCTTGGCCAGGGCCTTGCGGCGGCGGACCTCGCCGACCATCAGCCCGGCCTGGCCGGAGGAGTCCAGCAGCTGCGCGAACTGGTTCGGGTCCATGCCGTACTGCTGGGACATGTTGATGATGTAGTCGATCAGCTCGGACTGCTCGACGCCGATCTCCTCGGCCTCGGCGACCGCGTCCAGCACGATCTCGTTGCGGAAGGCGTCCTCGGCGTTCTTCCGGACCTCGTCCCGGTGCTCCGGGGAGTCGTGGTCGGCCTCGGCCTGCGGGTTGTCGAAGTGCTGGGCGATCTGCTCGTCGATCACGGCCTGCGGCACGGGGATCTCGACCAGCGAGAGCAGCTTCTCCAGGACCTTGTCGCGGGCCTCGACGCCCTGCTCGACGACGGTGCCCTCGGCGGCCTGCTTCTTCAGGTCCTCCTTGAGCTCCTCGATGGTGTCGAACTCGGAGGCCAGCTGCGCGAACTCGTCGTCGGCCTCGGGCAGCTCGCGCTCCTTCACGGCGGTGACCTTGACCTTGACGGTCGCGTCCTCGCCGCTGTGCTCGCCGCCGGCGAGCTTCGTCTCGAAGGTGGCGTCCTCCCCCGCGGACAGGCCGGTGATGGCCTCGTCCATGCCGTCGAGCATGGTGCCGGCGCCCACCTGGTAGGACAGGTCGTTGGCGGCGTCGACCTCCTCGCCGTCGACCAGGGCCTGCAGGTCGAGGGTGACGAAGTCGCCCTCGGCGGCCGGGCGGTCCACGGTCTTGAGGGTGCCGAAGCGCCCGCGCAGCTCGTCGAGGGCCTTCTGCTCGTCCTCGGCGGAGGCCTCGCGGGCGTCCACCTCCACCTCGAGGCCCTTGTAGTCGGGCAGCTCGATCTCGGGGCGCACGGCGACGTCGATCTCGACCTTGGTGTCGGCCTCACGGTTCGTCTCGTCCGGCTTGGCGACGACCTCGACCTGCGGCTGGGTCAGGGGGGTGATCCCGTTCTCGGTCAGGGCCTGCTGGAAGAAGGTGTTCAGCCCCTCGTTGAGCGCGTTCTCGACGACGAAGTCGAAGCCTACGCGCTGCTCGATCAGCCGCGCCGGGACCTTGCCGCGGCGGAAGCCGGGGACCTGGATCTGGTTCCCGAGCGACTTGTAGGTCTCGTCGATGAACGGCTTCAGTTCCGCGAACGGGACGTCCACGACGATCTTGACCTGGGTCGGGTTGAGTTTCTCGACGGCGCTCTTCACTTCCGCTGCACTCCTGAGTGGTAGGTCGGGTGGGTGTTCTGGGGCCGTGCTCCGGCCCGGGACAGTCGGAGAGGCGGCTGCCCGATGGGCCGGGCAGCCGCTCCAACGTCGGGGCGACAGGACTCGAACCTGCGATCTCCTGCTCCCAAAGCAGCGCGCTAGCCACTACGCTACGCCCCGGTACCTGCAGCCTCGGCTGCAACGACTGCGGTCCGGTGCACGGGCACGGACCACCGGCGAGTCTACCGGCTGGGCGGACGGGCCCGCACCTCGGCCCGCCGCGGCCGCTCCGCGGGGTCCTCCCCGGGCCGGCCCCGGCACGGGGAGGGCGGCCGGTGATTTGACACCGCACGCGCCGGGCCTGTTAATGGAAAAGGCCCGCCACGAGCGGCGCCGGGGATGTAGCTCAATGGTAGAGCCTCAGTCTTCCAAACTGATTACGCGGGTTCGATTCCCGTCATCCCCTCCCCGCACGTTCCTGTGCCCGAACGCCCCGGTCCGCTCGGACCGGGGCGTTCGTCGTCGGCGCGACGCCGGCACCCCGCGCCGGCCCGCTCGCCGGGCCGGGCGCGGCCGGGTCAGCGGACCAGGCCGACCACCCGCCAGAGCCGACCGCGGTGGGCGTGGACGGGGCGCAGCCCGTGGGCGCGCAGCACCTCCAGCATCGCCTCGGGCGGGTGCAGGTAGTTGCGGAACGAGCGGCCGGTGAGCCGGTAGAACGCGTTGACCAGGGCGAGGGACGCCCGGATCCCCGGGGTGTCGGGCGGGAAGCTGAGCACCAGCAGCCGCTGCGCGTGGTCGGCCGCGGCCGCCAGCAGCCGCTCGTGGTCGGGATAGCAGCACACCACCCGGTGCAGCACGACGACGTCGTGGGCCGCCACCGCTCCCGGGTCCACCGCGATGTCCAGCTGTCGGCGCACCGTGCGCCCATCGACCCCGGCCGCCGCGGCCAGCGCGGCCGCCTCGGTCTCGTAGGAGTCCACCAGCTCGAGGTTGGTCGTGCGGGCCGCGCCGCGGCGCAGCAGCTCCAGCTGCACCTCGCCCACCCCGCCGCCGATCTCGAGCACGGACGCCCCGTCCACGCCCTGGGCGGTGAGGAGGTCCAGCAGCCGGCGGGTGGTCCGGTCCGGGCCGCGCAGCCGGTACCGGGCGGCGAGCCCGCGGGCCACCCGGGGCCCGAAGACGCTCGCGTAGTTCGCGGGGCCGCAGCAGCCGGACATGGCACCAGGATATCCCCGGCCGAGCCCGCGGCCCACGGCCGGGGGCCCCAGGACCGGCGGCCCGAGACCGGCAGCCCAGGGGCAGGCGGCTCAGGCCTGGCAGGCGGGGCACCAGTAGAGGCCGCGGCCGGCCAGCTCCCCGGTCGCCACGGGGGTCCCGCACCGCCGGCAGGGCTGCCCGGCGCGCCGGTAGACGTAGTGGGCGTGCTCGGGCCGGGCCGCGGTCTCGTCCACCCCGGGACGGTCGGCGGGGTCCGTGGTGACGATCCGGCCCAGCCGGGCGCCGACGCGCATCAGGGCGACGTTCTCCGCCCACAGCCGCCGCACGGTCCGCTCGTCCAGCGACCGGCCGGGCCGCAGCGGGTCCACCCCGCACCGGAACAGCGACTCCGCCCGGAAGATGTTGCCCACCCCGGCCAGCACGGCCTGGTCCATGAGCAGCACTCCGACCGGCCGGCGGCTGCTCCGCACGGCGGCCACGAACGGCTCCGGGTCGGCGCCGGGGTCCAGCGGGTCCGGACCCAGCCGGGCCAGGGCGGCCTCGGCCTCCGCGAGGCTCTCGAGCACGCACAGCGTGGGCCCGCGCAGGTCGGCCCAGCCCTCGTCGCCGACCAGGCGCACCCGCACCGCGCCCACCGGCGCGGGCGGACGCAGCCGGCCGGTGGGGGCAGCGGCGTCGTCGCCGGCCTCCCGCTCGCCGATCCGCCGCGGCGCCCCGATGGAGGAGGCCCCGCGGAACCTCTCGGTGCCGCCGAAGCTCCACGCCCCGTACAGGCCCAGGTGGGAGCGCAGCACCCGGTCCCCGGCGAAGTCGAGGAACAGCTGCTTGCCGTGGGCGCGGGCGCCCTCCAGGACGGCGCCGTCGAGGGCCGCGGCCCCCTCCGCGAACCGACCCTGCGGGGAGCTGACGGCCAGGGACTGGCCCACGAAGCAGTCGGCGAACTGGCGGGCCAGCCGGTGGACCGAGTGGCCCTCCGGCACTCAGGCCTCCCGGGCGGCGGGGAACTCCCGCGGGCGCAGCTCCTCGAGCCGGCCCGCCACGGTCCCGGTGGCCTCGTACTCGGCGACCTGGCCGATCCGCCGCGCGTGGCGCTCCTCGCCGGAGAAGGGCTCCGCGAGGAACGCCTTGACGATCTCCAGCGCCTCCTCCCGGGGGTGCTGGCGCCCGCCGACGGCCACGACCTGGGCGTCGTTGTGCTGGCGGGCCAGCCGGGCGGTGTCCAGGTTCCAGGCGAGGGCGGCACGGATCCCGCGGACCTTGTTGGCGGCGATCTGCTCGCCGTTGCCGGACCCGCCCAGGACGATGCCCAGGGAGGCCAGGCCCGCCTCCCGGTCCTCGCGCACGGCGCGCGCGGCGCTGATGCAGAAGGCGGGGTAGTCGTCGAGGGCGTCGTACTCGGCGGGGCCGTGGTCGACGAGGTCGTAGCCGGCGGCGACGAGCTCCTCGACCAGGTAGCGGGAGAGGTCCAGGCCGGCGTGGTCGGTGGCGATGTGGACGCGCATGGGCGGCGTGCTCCTGGGGTTCGCGGGAACGGGGCGGGATCGTGGCGGGATCCGCGGGCGCGGACGGGCCGCCCACCAGCGTAGTGGCTGGCGCGCGGGGCCGGGCCCGGGACGTCCTCCGGCGGGGAGGGTGACCCGGCTGACATAATGGACGGAATCCCTGCGGCCCACCGGCCGTGGGCGCCCCCTGCCCCCGACGAGAGGACGGCACCGAAGTGCCCGGAACCAACCTGACCCGCCAGGAGGCGGCCACGCGGGCCGAGACCGTCGCCGTGGACGCCTACGACGTGGTCCTGGACCTCACCCGCGGCGAGCGCCTCTTCCGCTCGACGACCACCGTTCGCTTCCGGGCCGTCCCGGGCGCCTCGACGTTCATCGACGCGATCACCGACACGGTGCACTCCGTGGTGCTCAACGGGAGGGAGCTGGATCCCGCGGAGGTCTCCGACGGGGCGCGGATCCAGCTGCCGGGCCTGCAGGACGAGAACGTGCTGACGGTGGAGGCGGATTGCCGGTACATGAACACCGGGGAGGGACTGCACCGGTTCGTGGACCCGGTCGACGACGAGGTCTACCTCTACACCCAGTTCGAGGTGGCGGACACCCGCCGGATGTTCGCCGTGTTCGAGCAGCCGGACCTCAAGGCGCGCTTCGCGTTCACCGTCACGGCCCCCGCGCACTGGACCGTGGTCTCCACCCAGCCCACCCCGAAGCCCGTGCCGGCCGGTCCCGGCGCGGCCACGTGGTCCTTCTCCCCCACGCCCGTGGTGCCCTGCTACGTCACGGCTCTCATCGCCGGCCCCTACGCCTCCGTGCACGACGAGCTGGTCAGCGCCGACGGGCGCACGGTGCCGCTGGGGCTGTACGCCCGGCGCTCGCTCATGGAGCACGTCGAGGCGGAGGAGATGTTCGGCATCACCAAGCGCGGCTTCGAGTTCTTCGAGGCGCAGTTCGGGATGCCCTACCCCTTCGAGAAGTACGACCAGCTCTTCGTCCCGCAGTTCAACGCCGGGGCCATGGAGAACGCCGGGGCGGTGACCTTCGTGGAGCTCTACGTCTTCCGCTCCCGGCCCACGCAGGCGCGCGTGGAGCGGCGGGCGATCACGATCCTGCACGAGCTGGCGCACATGTGGTTCGGGGACTTCGTGACCATGCGCTGGTGGAACGACCTGTGGCTCAACGAGTCCTTCGCCGAGTTCATGTCCACCCTCGCCGCGGCGGAGCACACCCGCTACACGGACGCGTGGACGACCTTCGCGGCCGGGGAGAAGTCCTGGGGCTACGAGCAGGACCAGCTGCCCACCACGCACCCCATCAAGGCCGAGATCCGGGACCTCGAGGACGTGCTGGTCAACTTCGACGGCATCACCTATGCCAAGGGCGCCTCGGTGCTCAAGCAGCTCGTCGCGTGGGTCGGCCAGGAGCAGTTCATGGCCGGGCTGAACCGGTACTTCCGGGAGCACGCGTGGGGCAACACCGAGCTGCGGGACCTCATGGTCCGGCTCGAGGAGGCCAGCGGCCGGGACCTGGAGCAGTGGTCCGCCAAGTGGCTCGAGACCGCCGGGGTGAACACCCTGACCCCGGTGCTCGAGACCGACCAGGACGGGGTGATCCGCTCCTTCCGGATCGAGCAGACCGCCCCCGAGGAGCACCCGACCCTCCGCCCGCACCGGCTGGCCATCGGGTTCTACGACCACGACGGCGAGCAGGGCAAGCTCGTGCGCACCCACCGGGTGGAGCTCGACGTCGACGGGCCCGTCACCGAGGTGGCCGAGCTGGTCGGCCGGGAGCTGCCGGACCTGGTGCTGCTCAACGACGACGACCTCGCCTACGCGAAGATCCGCCTCGACGAGTGCTCCCTGGACACCGCGCTCACGCACCTGAAGAACTTCGAGCAGACCCTGCCCCGGGCCCTCGTCCAGGCCTCCGTGTGGGACGGCGTGCACGACGGCGAGACCCCCGCCCGCCGATACGTGGAGCTCGTGCTGGGCAACATCGCCCACGAGACCGACTCCACCGGCATCCAGGTCCAGCTGCGCCGGCTGGAGACGGTGCTGGAGGGCTACGTGGCCGAACCGGTGCGCGAGGCCGTGCAGCAGGACGCCGCCGACCGGCTGTGGCGGCTCACCGAGGAGGCCGGGGCCGGGTCCGACCAGCAGCTGCAGTTCCTCAGGGCCTTCGCCCGGCACGCCCGAACGGCCGAGCAGCTCGACGTGCTCGAGCAGCTGCTCGACGGGAGCCGGTCCCTGGCGGGCCTGGCGATGGACACCGACCTGCGCTGGGCCGTGCTCACCGCCCTGTGCGCCGGAGGACGCCTCGGGGACGAGGCGGTGGACGCGATGCTCGCCGAGGACAACACCGAGAACGGCGCCATCGCCGCGGCCCGCGCCCGCGCCGCGGTCCCCACGGCCGAGGCCAAGGCGCGGGCCTGGGAGCAGATCATGGTGGAGGGCTCGCTGCCCAACTCCATCCAGGAGGCGGCGATCGACGGGTTCCGCACGGCCGCCGACCCGTCCCTGCTCGAGCCCTGGGCCGAGCGGTACTTCGCGGCGATGCCCGAGCTGTGGCGCACCCGCACCCACGAGCTCGCCCAGCAGATCGCCGTGGGGATGTACCCGAACATCCCCGCCCAGCGGACCGTCGACGCCACGGACGCGTTCCTGGCCGGGCTGCCCGAGGACCTGCACGGGCTGCGCCGGCTCGTGCTCGAGCAGCGCGACGCCACCGCCCGCGCGGTGCGCGGCCAGGCCGTGGACGCCCGGTACGAGGTGGCGCGGGCATGAGCGACGAGCAGAGGGCGCCCGGGCCCGTTCCTGAGTCCCCCGGTGAGCCCGGGGGCGCCCCGCGCACGGACCCCGCGGCCGCGGCCCCGCCCGGGTCCCGGTCCTTCTCGGTGGGGGCGCCGCTGTCCCAGCTGCGCCGGCCCGTGCCGCAGGTCGGCGACGAGCGGCAGGAGGCCGAGGCGGGCACGTCGGCGTCGTTCTACGAGCAGGTCGGCGGGCACGAGACGTTCGTGAAGCTCGTGCACGAGTTCTACGCCCGGGTGGCCGAGGACGAGCGGTTCCGGGCGCTGTACCCGGAGGACGACCTCGGCCCCGCCGAGGAGCGGCTGCGGATGTTCCTCGAGCAGTACTGGGGCGGGCCCACCACCTACTCCGAGCAGCGCGGGCACCCGCGGCTGCGGATGCGGCACATGCCGTTCCCCGTGGACGTGTGGGCCCGGGAGACCTGGCTGAAGCACATGCGCGCGGCCCTGGACACCCTGGAGCTCTCGCCGCTGCACGACGGGATCATCTGGGACTACTTCGACCGCGCCGCCCACGCCATGATCAACCGTCCCGGCTGAGCCCGGGTCCGCGGCGGCGGGCTCAGCGCTTGGTGAGCACGTGGCCGCCCGGGGTGCTCAGGCGCACCCAGCGGCCGTTCTCGGCCACGGCGACCTCCGCGCCGGGGCGGAGGAAGCCCAGCGAGTACGCCGCGAACGCCGCGCCGTCCGGCACCGCGGCGCCGCCCAGACGCCCGGCGAGGGCCTCGGCCCATCCCGACGAGCGGCTCCAGACCTGCGAGCGCACGGTGTCCACGACGGCGGCTCCGGCGTCCGTGGGCACCGTGCGGGCGACCTCGGCGATCCCCGCCCGGGCCGTCTCGCGCAGGGCGTCGCCGGCCACCGCGCCCACCGGCGTCCACCCGCTCAGCGGCGGGGCGATGCCGGCCCAGGAGACGGCCGCGTCCATCGGCGGCAGCCCCACCTCGGCCTGCTCCTGGCCCTGCCGGGACATCCGGTCGAGCACCCCGCCCAGCGGGACCGTGACGTCCAGGTCGTGCTCGCGGGCCAGCGCGGCGGTGCGCAGCCCCAGCACCGTGGGCGTGCGGTCCAGCAGGCCGTGGGGCTCCAGCACGCACACGTACGCGCCCACGGCGCGCCCGCGCGCCTGGAAGCGCACCGCGCCCTGCGGGTCCACCCCGCGGGCGCGGGTCAGGAAGGTCCGCAGGTCCGCGACGTCGCGCGGGTCGGTCAGCGGCAGAGAACGGCTCATCGGGCTCGGGCCTCGGCGGGAGCGGGCCGGCGGGCGAACCGGGTGGGGGCGTCCACCCACTGCTCGAGCAGCTCCCGCTGCGTACCGTCCAGGCGGACGGGCCGCCCGGTGCGCCGGTCGATCTGCACGACCGCGGTCTGCGCCACGGCGTAGACCCGCGAGCCGTCCTCCTCCTGCACCGCGTAGTCCAGCACGAAGCTGGACCCGCCCACGGAGGAGACCCACACCCGCACGAACACCGGTTCGGGCCGGTACAGCAGCTGCTCCGTGTACTCGATCTCCTGGCGCCCGATCACGGTCTGCCGCTCCCCCAGCAGGGAGCGGAACGACGCCCCCTCCGGGATCCCCGCCGCGGCGTCCTCGGGAAGCGCGCGGGACATGAGCCGGACCCGGGCGTCCTCCAGGTACTGCAGCATGGTGACGTTGTTGACGTGGCCGTAGCTGTCGATGTCGCCGAAGCGCATCTGGATGGGGATCAGCAGGGAAGACATGCTCCCCATCCCATCACACCCGGCCACCACCGCGAGAGCGCCACGACAGCGCGCCGCGGCCCGGGCGGGCGGCGGGAAGGACCGGGGCCTTGGCTAGAGTGAAGCCCATGACCTACAGCCCCATCCCGGACCCCACGCAGGCGCTGCTCGACATGCTGGACCTCGCCGACGGCGGCGGCGCCCGCACCCTCGAGGACATCTACGTGGGCCACTCCATCTCCCCCGCCCGCGGCCGGGTCTACGGCGGGCAGGTCCTGGCCCAAGCCGCCACCGCCGCGATGCGCACGGTGGAGCCGGAGCGGATCATCCACTCCCTGCACGCGTACTTCCTGCGCGCCGGGGACGTGTCGCAGCCCATCACCTTCGGCGTGGAGCGGATCCGCGACGGCCGCTCGTTCTCCGCCCGCCGGGTGCACGCCTACCAGGACGGGCGCGCCATCCTCTCGGCCATCGCCTCCTTCCAGGTCCCCGCCCGAGGCCTGGACCACCAGGACGAGTCGCCGCGCAGCCTGCCCGACCCCGAGTCGCTGCCCAGCGCCGTCGAGCTGCTGGGCCACATCGACGCCCCGGAGGCGCAGGCGATCGCCCACGAACGGCCCTTCGACATGCGCTACATCACCGAGCCCATCTACTTCCAGCCCGACTCCCGCGGCGAGCCGTTCAACGCGGTGTGGATCAAGACGCTCAAGCCGCTGCCCGACGATCCGGACGTGCACCGCGCGGCCCTGGCCTACGCCAGCGACTACACCCTGCTCGAGCCGATCCTGCGGCTGCACGGGAAGACCTGGATCGAGCCGGGCATGAACCTCGCCTCCCTCGACCACGCCATGTGGTGGCACCGCGAGGCCCGCGCCGACGAGTGGCTGCTCTACGTGCAGTCCTCGCCCAACGCCTCCTCGGCGCGCGGGCTGGGCGTGGGACGGATGTTCACCCGGGACGGCCGGCTGGTGGCCACCACCGCCCAGGAGGGCATGATGCGCTTCCCGGAGTTCGCCTAGCTCCTCCGCCCCCGGTGCGACGCAGGGGCCCGTCCGGCCGGGAGGAAACTGTTCTTCCCGGCCGGACGGGCCCCTGCTGTGCGTCGGCCGGGGCCTCCCCCGGTCCGCGTAGAGTGCCGGTCAGTCGCGGGTCAGGCGGCGGTGGGTGACCCGGTGCGGCCGCGCGGCGTCGGCGCCCAGGCGCTCCACCTTGTTGGCCTCGTACGCCTCGAAGTTGCCCTCGAACCAGTACCAGTTGTCCGGCTCCTCCTCGGTGCCCTCCCACGCGAGGATGTGCGTGGCCACCCGGTCCAGGAACCACCGGTCGTGGGAGACGACCACGGCGCAGCCCGGGAACTCCAGCAGCGCGTTCTCCAGCGAGCCGAGGGTCTCGACGTCGAGGTCGTTGGTCGGCTCGTCGAGCAGCAGCAGGTTGCCGCCCTGCTTGAGGGTCAGGGCCAGGTTGAGCCGGTTCCGCTCGCCGCCGGAGAGCACTCCGGCCTTCTTCTGCTGGTCCGGGCCCTTGAACCCGAACGCCGAGACGTAGGCGCGCGAGGGCATCTCCACGTTGCCGACGTTGATGTAGTCCAGGCCGTCCGAGACGACCTCCCACAGCGACTTGCTGGCGTCGAGGTTCGCGCGGTTCTGGTCCACGTAGGAGATCTTCACCGAGTCGCCGATCTTCAGCTCGCCCCCGTCCAGCTCCTCGAGGCCCACGATGGTCTTGAACAGGGTCGACTTGCCGACGCCGTTGGGGCCGATGACGCCCACGATGCCGTTGCGCGGCAGGGAGAAGGACAGGTCCTTGATCAGGGAGCGGTCCCCGAAGCCCTTCTGCAGGTCCTTCGCCTCGATCACGAGGTTGCCCAGCCGCGGTCCCGGCGGGATCTGGATCTCCTCGAAGTCGAGCTTGCGGGTCTTCTCGGCCTCGGCGGCCATCTCCTCGTAGCGGGCCAGGCGGGCCTTGGACTTGGCCTGCCGCCCCTTGGCGTTGGAGCGGACCCACTCGAGCTCGTCGGCCAGGCGCTTGGCCTGCTTGGCGTCCTTCTTGCCCTGCACCTCCATGCGGGCGCGCTTGGTCTCGAGGTAGGCCGAGTAGTTGCCCTCGTAGCCGTAGAGGCGGCCGCGGTCGACCTCGCAGATCCACTCGGCCACGTGGTCCAGGAAGTACCGGTCGTGGGTCACGGCCATGACGGCGCCGTGGTAGTCCTTCAGGTGCTGCTCCAGCCACAGCACGGACTCGGCGTCGAGGTGGTTGGTGGGCTCGTCGAGCAGCAGCAGGTCCGGCTTCTGCAGCAGCAGTTTGCACAGGGCCACGCGGCGGCGCTCACCACCGGAGAGGACCTTGACGTCGGCGTCCGGCGGCGGGCAGCGCAGCGCGTCCATCGCCTGCTCCAGCTGGGAGTCGAGGTCCCAGGCGTTGGCGGTGTCGATGTCCTCCTGCAGCCGGCCCATCTCCTCCATCAGGGCGTCGAAGTCGGCGTCGGGCTGGGCCATCAGCTCGGAGATCTCGTTGAAGCGGTCGAGCTTGGCCTTGATCTCGCCGACGCCCTCCTCCACGTTGCCGAGGACGGTCTTCTCCTCGTTGAGCGGCGGCTCCTGCAGCAGGATGCCCACGGTGTAGCCGGGGCTGAGCCGGGCCTCGCCGTTGGAGGGCTGGTCGAGGCCGGCCATGATCTTGAGGATGGTGGACTTGCCGGCGCCGTTGGGTCCCACGACGCCGATCTTCGCGCCGGGGTAGAAGGACATGGTGACGTCGTCGAGGATGACTTTGTCGCCCACGGTCTTGCGGGCCTTGGACATTGTGTAGATGAATTCCGCCATGCCCTCAAGGCTACCCCGCTCCGCCCCCGCCCACCGGCGGGGACGGAGCGGGAACGGCTGGGCCCCGCGCCTGCCCGGCCGGCTGCGGGCGGTGGCCGGCCGGGCGGCTCAGGCCGTCGCGGGCTGCCGGCGCGGGCGGCGGCCCGGTTCGCTTCCGGGACGGATCTCGCCGGTCTCCGGGTCGACGCCCTCGGGGGCCGGTGGGTCGACCTCGGCCGGGTCCCGGCTCTCCCCGGAAGCCCCCGCCGCCTCCCCCGGGGCCGGCTGCGCCGTGCTCTCCCCGTCCGGTCCGGTGGCCCCGTTGTGCTCCGCGGCCGGGGAGGAGGTGACGGTGCGCTGGAAGCAGGCGGTGCCCAGCGCCAGGTCGTGCCCGATGGAGACGGCGTCCACGTCCACGGCGGTGTTGCGCCCGTGCTCTCCCTCCCAGAACCGGACCTTCAGCTTGCCGACCACCACCACCGGCTGACCCTTCTTGATGCTCGCCAGCGCGTTGAGCCCCAGCGCGCGGAACGCCTGCACCGAGAACCAGTTGGTGTGACCGTCGCGCCAGGCCGAGCTCTGCTGGTCGAACCAGCGCGGCGTGGAGGCGAGGCGGAAGGTCACCACCACGGTGCCGTCGGGCAGGTTGCGGGACTCGGGGTCGGTGGCCACGTAGCCGCGGACGGTGATCTGCTCGGTCATCGGGAACTCCTCTGGACGGCGGCCGTTCGGCCGGGCTGGCCCCGGTGTGGGGGTGCACCCAGGGTCCTGCGCTCCCGGCCCGGGACGCCGCCCCGGAGGCCCGGTTGTGGAGGAGCGGGACCGCGGCCCCCGGGTGCGGGGACCGGTGCAGTGCGGACCGACCCGCGGCCGCCCGGGTTCCGGAGCCGCTGCCATGCGGACCGGTCCGCGGCCGTTCACGTTCGGGAACCGCTGCCATATGTGCCGACCTGAGGCGCCCAGGACCGGTCTCGTGCGGACCGGTCTCGTGCGGACCGGGCCGGTGGACGGTGGCGAGCAGACGGGCGGCGCGGCCTCAGTCCAGGTCGGCTGTGTCCCAGGTGATCACGCCGAGCGGGCGGTGCTGCCTCTCCTGCTCCTGGGCGCACGCCCAGCACCACGGCCCGTGGACGGGTGGCGCCCCGCACGGGCAGAGCCGGATCTGAGCCATAGTGCTCACCTCGATGAACGTCGCAGCGGCCGGTCGGGCGGTGGCCCGCCGGACGTCATCCTGCGCGGGTGCCCTCACCCCTACTACCGGTGCGCGAGCCCCTGTGGATGCGCCGGGGACGGGCCGTCACGGTCCGGGCCTCCCCCGGCGGCGGCCGCCGTCCGGGCAGGAGCCCGCACGGCCGTGGGCCCGGCCCGGGAGTTCCGGACGGAACGGCGGGTGCGGACCGAGGTCCCATGCCGGTGCCCGATCCGGGTGACCGCTCGCACGTGCAGTGCGGACGCCGGGACCGGGTCCGCGCTGCACGGCCCCGGCCCGGTCCCGGCGTGCCCTAGACGATGAGGCCCTGCCCGGTGATGATGCCCCCCGTGCGGGTGTCGAGCTGGACGCAGTGGCTGTCGATGACGCTGCGGATGATGGCCTCCAGGCGGTCGGGGGCGATGTCCTCGTCGACGTGCCGCGCGATGAAGTCCTTGGTGTCCTCCGCGGCCTCCTCGACGGTCTCGTAGTGGTGGTGGCGGGCCCCTCCGCCCACCCACTGCCGGATGATGGTGACGCTCATGGTTCCTCCCCTGGTCGGGTCCGCAGGCGTGGCCCTGGCCGCCCCGGGTCTCCCCTCCGGAGCAGCCACCCCGGCGAGCTGCCGCCGGAGTGAGCGAGGATCGTGCGCCCGGCTCGCCGCCCTGCCGAGGGCGGGACGAGATCGGGTGGGCCGCGTCTCGCGGAACACCTCTTAACTTATGCGAATGCACCGAGTCGGGCTGTCCCCACTTCCGCGCCGCACGCGGCGGACGGTGCCCGGGCCGCACGAACCGGCGCCGCGCGCAGCGGAGGCCGTCGCACGCCGGCAGCCAGACCCGGGGCCGCGCGTCGCCGCGGCCGTCGACCGCCGCGTCCGTCTACTGGGGGCTCGGCGACACCGACACCGGGACCCGCGGGTCGAGGAGTCTTTTGGCGCGCAGCGCCGGCTTCTCCACGAGCGTCCAGGACAGGAGGGCCAGGGGCAGCAGCAGGATCACGGTGAGCACGATGTTCGTGGTGACGCCCCACGCCGCGGTGCCGAGCATGACCAGCAGCTGCTGGACGGGATAGGCGTAGATGTAGACGCCGTAGGACAGGTCCGTGCGGGTCGTCCAGTTGCGGGAGGGCAGGGATCCGATGCCGAGGACCGCGACGGCGAGCGGGAACTGGCCGAACAGGTCCGCCCAGCCCTCGTTGGTCAGGACCAGGTACGCGACGACCGCGGCCGCCACGTGCCACGGGCGTGGTCTCCAGCGGTCGGACCAGGCCCAGACGGCCGCGCCGGCCAGGAAGTAGCCGGCGAGCCGGAGCCCGTTGAGGTAGTGGGTGGTGGTGACCTCCAGCGGGCCCTCGGCCAGCACGCGGAGGCCGATGACCGCCAGGGCCAGCGCGGGCAGGACCCACCGGGCTCGCCGGACGGCCACGGAGAGGCTGAGCACTGCGCCCAGGGCGAGATAGGCGACCGCTTCGCAGAAGAGGGTCCACAGGGAGCCGTTCCACGTCCCGTCGACGGGGGCCCCGGCGAGCGACCCGTCGATCTCCCACTGGGTGATCCTGAGCGCACTGTTCGACACCACGAAACCTGCGGCCGAGCGCAGGTCGAAGGCCTGGCCGCCCAGGCGGGCGCCCAACGGCGCGAAGATCGCCGCCACCACGAGGAGGCTGACGAGGAAGCCCGGATAGATCCGCAGGAGGCGCCGCCAGAGGTAGGGGACGAACTGCGTCCGCGTGCGGCTCTCTGCGATGAGATAACCGCTCACCAGGAAGAAGCCGTTGACGGCCACGTCCGAGAGGAACTCCAGGCCGTGCCCGGAGGCACCGGTGAGCGGCCACGCATGACCGAGGATGACCATGGCCGCGAACACGATGCGGACGGCGTTGAGAAGGTTGTGACGGCTGCTGAGCCGTTCCTTGAGTGTCATGAGCGGCAGGACTCTCTGCGAGGGACCTCACCCGACCCCACGGGTGAGGACCGTATTCTCACGTGCAAACTCCTGGAGCGCCATCACGACCGCGCTGCATGACGAGTCAGCCTCCGGGCTGCCGCGCTCATGCCTGACCTCCCGGCCGCGGCAGGCTGCGCCTCCGTCGCCACGACAGGGGTGCGACGGCCTGTCCGACGACGAGATGATCGGTCCGCTGATGTCGCTGGATGGGTGCGGATGCCTGTCCCTGCGCCGGCTCGTGGCGCGCCACAGTGCTGCACCTCCCAGTGGTGACCTCCCCGGCCTGCGTCCGCTCCCGGAACACCGGCAGCAGATCCTGCCCGATCGAGATCGTGGTCCCCCAGCACCCTCAACGCTCGGTGCCGTCCCCACCGCGCGAAGCCGGGGAGCCGCACGAAAGCGCCCCCGCCCGGGAGAGGGTGGGGGCGCTCCGCTGCGCGTGAGCGCATGGTGCAGCCGGACGCCGTCAGGGAACGGCGCAGCGCGGGCTGCCGCACCGGTGTGAGCCAGTGCCGAGAATAAACTACCAGACGGTAATGTGTCCTCGGGCACCCCTCGGCCGCATGACTCCACGGCCGAGGCACCCGGCGGCGGCGGGTCGAGGCGAAAGGCCGCGGCCTGTCCGGGGTACGCGGGACATCTCGGATAGCCTCAAAAGTATGATCAGTCCGGAACGCCTCGAGGACATCGCCCGCTTCCACGACCTGCTGCAGGCCGCCGTCGCCGAAGGGGCGGAGCCGCTGACCCAGTTCCAACGCCAGGTCTGGGTCGGCATGGTCGGCGAGCTCATCGACCACGCTCGCGAAACGCTCCCGCGCTGACGGACGGGCCGCGACGCCATCGTGCGCGTCCAGCACGCGAGCACGCCGGAAGAGAACGTCCAGGCCCGCTCGGGGCTGCACACGTGATCCTGCCTGAAGCCCACGAAGCGTGGGAGGCTCGCAGGAGGTGGTGGTGGCGACCGGCAGCGGACGCTCCGAGCGCTCACCAGGGGGCGGGTGCGGGGTGCTGGACGAGCTCGTTCCCCCGAGCGGGTCACGGCGATCCTGGTGGCACCCCGTGCCGGACATGGGGAAACCCCGTTCCGAGCGGCGCATCAGCCGGTCGGAACGGGGTTCTCGGCGGTCCGTTCGGTGTGCCCCAGGAGGGAGTCGAACCCCCGACCAAGAGATTAGAAGGCTCCTGCTCTATCCACTGAGCTACTGAGGCGGGCCGCCCGGGTCCGTGCCCTGGGCGCCGCGAACGAGTTTACCAATTCGCGGCGCCCCGCACGGCACCCTCAGATGACGGCGCTCCGCACCGGGGGTTCGGAGCGGCCGCGGAGCAGGCGTTTGGTGGCGGGGTCGAGGAACCACAGGTAGACCCCGTAGGACAGCGCCACCACCGCCGCGATCAGCCGGCCGGAGCTCAGGTCGAGGTCCAGGTACGGGAAGACGTCGAGCTGGTCCGAGACCGCGTAGATCATGAAGAAGGCGGTGAGGAAGAACAGGACGTCCACCTGCCAGTCGCTGCGGATGCCCGTGACCGCGAAGAGCGGGATGAGCCAGACCACGTACCAGGCCTGGATCATCGGGGAGAACAGCACGATGGCCGCGAACGCCCAGGCCAGCCGTCGGATGATCCGCTCGTCGCGGCCCGTGAACATCAGCCACAGGATGACCGGCACGGCCAGGGCCTGCCCGATCGAGTGGACCGTGCCGCGCCACTGCCCGGCGTCGGCCCCCACCGCGGCGGCCAGGGCCGACGCCAGCCCGCCCAGGAAGCCCACCGGGGCGTACCAGATGGACACCGAGCCGGGGGTGGACATCGCGGCGACCCAGCCGAAGCCGAACCCGTTGACCAGGCCCATCAGCCCCAACAGGGCCAGTGCCCACACGAGGGTGAGGAACCACACCACGAAGCGGCGCGTCCACGAGGCGTTCTTCCCGGCCCAGAGCAGGCCGATGAAGGGCAGGAAGACGAGCGTGATGGGTTTGACGGCCACGGAGAGGGTGACGAGCGCCGTGCCGGCCAGCCCGCCCTTCCAGTTCCGGTGCACCGCGGCCACGTAGGTGCCGGCCAGGGCCAGGGCGATCATGATCGCGTCGTTGTGCACCGAGACGATGAAGTTGGTCAGGAACAGGGGGTTGGCCACGCTGAGCCACAGGGCCCGGGCGGGGTTGATCCCGTGCAGCCGCGCCAGCCGCGGGATCAGCCACATGCAGGCGATCACGGCCAGCACGCACATCGCCCGGAACCACAGCACGGCCGCGTCCGGGTTCGCCCCGGTCACGGCCACCACGAGCTGCTCCAGCCACAGGAACAGGGGCCCGTAGGGAGGCGGGGACTCGGACCACATCTGGTCGGCGCCGAGCTGGAAGAAGTTGTCGATCGTGGAGACCCCGTGCTCGTAGGGATTGAGCCCGTTGGCCATCACCCGGCCCTGGCCGATGTAGGAGTACACGTCCCGGCTGAACAGGGGGATCGTCACCAGCATGGGCGCCGACCAGGCGGCGATGGCGATGAGCACCCACTGCCCGCTGCCGGGACCCCACCGGTTGAGCTTCTGGCCCAGCCGCAGCCACTCCCGGATCAGCAGCATCCCGCCCACCGCGAGCAGGAGGATCGACACGATCGCGCCCGCGGTGGTGAAGCGCATGGCGATGATGACCGGCATCTGGCGCAGCGGGGAGACCGAGGCGAGCCAGCCGACGCCGAGGGAGCCGACGAAGAGCATGAGCGAGCCGAGGGCGCCCATGAGCACGGTGCGCAGCAGGGAGCCGGAGACGAGGCGGGAGCCGTCGGGGCCCGCCAGCGGCTCGGCGCCCTCTCCCGGCGCCGGCGTCCTCGATGTGGTCTGCACTGCTCTCCCGATGCGCCCGTCCGGTGGCTGCGGGCGGCCGCGGCTGGGCGCAGCGCGGACCCGTGGTCGCCCCGATCCTATCGTCGCCGCCGGGGAGAGCACCCGGCAGGGCCGTGCGCGCGGGACACGGCGTCGGGGCCGCACGGTAGATTGTCGGGGTGGCTACTTCCAACGGACGCATTGTGTGGATCGACTGCGAGATGACGGGGCTGTCCCTCGAGGAGGACGCCCTCATCGAGGTCGCGGCCCTCGTGACCGACGACGAGCTCAACGTCCTCGGCGAGGGCGTCGACGTGGTGATCCGCCCCACCGACGAGGCCCTGGCGCAGATGGGCGACTTCGTGCGGAACATGCACACGGCGTCCAAGCTGCTCGACGAGCTGCCCTCCGGCCTGACGATGGAGCAGGCCCAGGAGCAGGTCCTCGCCTACATCCGGCAGTGGGTGCCCGAACCGGGCAAGGCCCCGCTGGGCGGCAACTCCGTGGGCACGGACCGCACCTTCCTGGTCCGGGACATGCCCCAGGTGGTGGAGCACCTGCACTACCGCGTGATCGACGTCTCCACCATCAAGGAGCTCTCCCGCCGCTGGTTCCCGCGCGCCTACTTCCAGGCGCCGCCGAAGACCGGCAACCACCGGGCGCTGGGCGACATCCGGGACTCGATCGACGAGCTGCGCTACTACCGCCGGGCCGTCTTCGCCCCCGAGCCGGGGCCCGACTCCGAGACCGCGCGGGCCATCGCCGCGGAGATCGCCGGGTCCCGCACCGGCGCCTGAGCGACCGGGACGTCGCCCGCCCCGGTGAGGCCGTGGCGGGCGTGGTCGGGTGCGGTCAGGGAATGCGGTACACTCGTATGCGTTGCCCAGCGGAAGCACGGTCTTCCGGCGGGCGTTCATGGTGGGCGTAGCTCAGTTCGGCAGAGCGCCTGGTTGTGGTCCAGGAGGTCGCGGGTTCAACCCCCGTCGCTCACCCGCTGTGAAAGGCCGTCCCGAGGACTCGGGACGGCCTTTCGTCGTTCCCGCCCCGGCCCGTGCAGGGGCGAGGCCCCCGGCAAGTCGAAGGAAGTGCGTCATGGCCATCCGCCCCGTGGTGATCACCGGCAACCCCGTCCTGCACCGCCCCGCCGCCAAGGTGACGGCGTTCGACGACGAGCTGCGCGCTCTCGTCGAGGACATGTACGAGACCATGGACGCCGCCCACGGCGTGGGGCTGGCCGCCCCGCAGATCGGCGTGGGCCTGCGGATCTTTACCTACGCGTTCCAGAACGACGACGGGGTCCCGCCGCGCGGGGTGCTCGTGAACCCCGTGCTGACCCTCGGCAAGATCTCCCAGGACGCCCCGGACCCGGACGAGGAGTCGGAGGGCTGCCTCTCCGTGCCGGGCTACAGCTGGCCGCTCAGACGGGCGGACTGGGTGCGGGTGGCCGGGGTCGACGCCGCAGGAGCACCGGTGGCCTTCGAGGCCAAGGGCTGGTTCGCCCGGGTGATGCAGCACGAGTACGACCACCTGGACGGCAAGCTCTACCTGGACCGGCTCAACGACAAGTGGGCCCGCAAGGCCCGCAGGGCGGTCAAGGCGGAGGGCTGGGGCCGGGACGGCCACAGCTGGACCCCGGGGGTCGACGAGGACCCGTTCGGGCACTGAGCCGCCGGGGACGCCTCAGTCCCCGGGCAGCACCAGCACGAGCTCCCCGGCCGAGCGGGCCGTGGGCTCCCGGAGCTCCGCCCGCCAGCGCTCCCCCGCCGCCGCGAGCAGCTCCTGGGGCGTCCCGACGCGCTCGCCCCCGGCGGCACGCTGCACCAGGTGCCGGGCGAGCAGCCCGCGGGTGTGCTTGGCCATGTGCGAGACGACCGTGCGCGTCCCGCCCCGTTCCCGGACGACCTTGACCCCGACCGTCCGCTCCCGGGGGGCACGCCACGCGGCCGCGTAGGCGGCCGAGCGGCAGTCGACCACGAGGCGGTCCTCCGCGGCGGGTCCGAGCGCGGCGGGCAGGTGGCGCTTCCAGTGGGCCGCGAGCTTGCCCAGACGGGGCAGTTCCGTCCCCATGGACAGCCGGTAGGCCGGGATCCGGTCCGTGGGCCGCACCGCGCCCCACAGGGCGGAGACGACGACGAGGGAGGCCGCCGCCGCCTCCCGCTCCGCGGGCGTGAGCCCGGCCGGGTCCAGGGCGTCGTACAGCACCCCGGTGTAGACGTGCAGCGCCGGCGCCGCGGGCTCGGCACCCAGACGGGTGTTGCGCTCGACCTCCTCTCGCAGCCGCTGCCCCACGCCCAGCACGTCCAGGGCGTCCGCGCGGCTGCTCGCGCTCGCCAGCTCGGCGAGGACCTGCTCACGGGCGGGCGTGAGCTCGGGGAACGCGAGGGCCCCGGTGTCGACGGGCTCGCCGGAGACGGGGGCGGTCTTGGTCTCGGAGGGGGGCAGCAGAATGAGCACCCGCAGAAGTCTAGTGACCCGTGCGGGCGTGGACGTCCCGGCGGCAGGTCCCGCCGGATCCTGCCTCCGGGACCCTGCCGTGGGGCCGGGCAGCAGGGCCGGGCACCGGCGCCGGACAGGATCCCGGGCAGCGGGGCCGGGCAGCGAGTCCCGACAGCGGGGCCGGGCAGCGGGGCCGGACAGGATCCCGGGCGGGTAGGATGGACGGCGGACAGGCCGGCCGGGTGACCGCGGGCCGCGACCTCCGGGTCGGCGGCGCGAGGAAAGTCCGGGCTCCGCAGAGCAGGATGGTGGGCAACGCCCACTCGGGGGAACCCGCAGGAAAGTGCCACAGAAAACAGACCGCCCGCCCCGGTCCGTCCGGGCAGCGGGTGAGGGTGAAAAGGTGGTGTAAGAGACCACCAGCGCGCCGGGTGACCGGCGCGGCTCGGTAAACCCCATCCGGAGCAAGGCCAGACAGGGTGCGCCCGAGGGCTGCTCGCCCGAGCACCCGGGTAGGCCGCTGGAGCCCGTCGGCAACGACGGGCCTAGATGGATGGTCACCAGCACGGCCCGGGCGACCGGCCGTGTGCACAGAACCCGGCTTACAGGCCGGCCTGTCCCCCGTTCCTCCCCGCCCGTCGGCGCTCAGCCGCGGACCAGGATCACCCCGCACTCCGGGCAGGTGAGCACCTCGTCCGGGTTCGCCGCCCGGAAGGTCGCCGCGTCGGTGGGGCTCAGCGTCGTCCCGCAGGACCCGCACACGCTGCCCCGCAGCTCCGCGGCCGCCGGGCGCTCCGTGCTGCGGCCGGTGCGGATCCGCTCGTACCGGGCGACCAGCGCGGGGGCGCCCACGGCCTGCGCCGCGGCCTCGCGCGTGGCCGCCAGCTCCTCGCGCTCCGCCGTCAGGGCCTGCCCCTCCTCGTCCCGGGCGGCCACGCGCCTCCGGCGCCGGCGTCCGCCGCCCTGAGCCGGGGCGTGATGCGGGCGCGGTGCTCGGCGGCGTCGTCGAGCTCCTGCATGAGCTCCAGCTCCGCCTCCTCCGCCGCGGCCAGCTGCCGGGTGCGGGTGTCGATCTCGTGCTGCAGCCCCATGAGGTCCTTGGCGGTCCCGCCCTGCTCCAGGCGACGGCGGTCCTTCTCGATGGAGGCCTGGACGCGGGCGACCTTCTCCTCCGCCGCGGCCAGCCGCTGCCGGATGTCCTGCTCCCCGGCGTCGAGCTCCTTGGCCGCGGCGATCGCCCGGGCCCGCAGCTGCAGCGCGGCGGCGACCTCGGGGTCGGTCCTCAGCTCCCCGATCCGGGCCGCGATGCGGCGCAGCCGGGCGTCGACGCGCTCGAGCTCCAGGAGCGCTCGTTGCTGCTCGGGCGTGGCGGTGCTCATGCTGGTCCTCCTGGGGTCGGGCCGGAGCGGTCGTGGCCGGGGCGGTCGGGGCCGGGGCGGCCGGCCGGCCGGTGGTCGTGGCCGGAGTGATGGTGGCCGGACTGGTCATGGCCGAACTGGTCATGGCCGGACTTGTCGTGGCCAGACTCGTCCTGGACAGATTCGTCGTGGCCAAATCCGCCCTGGACAGGGTGGTCGAGACCAGCGCGGCCGTGGGCCGGGCGGTCGGCGTTCCCGTGGTCGTGGGCGGGGTGGTCGACACGGAAGTCCCACGGGTCGGAGCGGCGCACCGAGACCTCGACCGCCACGTCGTGGCCGCGCTCGGCGAGCGCCGCGCGCAGTGCCGCCGCGCCCACGGGCAGCCACAGCCACTCGCTGGCGAAGTGGGAGAGGTCCACAAGGCAGGGGGTGCCGTCCGCACCCGGGCCGAGGGCCGCCTCGCGGGCCTCGGAGGCGGGGTGGTGGCGCAGGTCCGCGGTGACGTAGACGTCGGCGCCGCTGGCCCGCACCTCGTCGAAGAGAGAGTCCCCCGCCCCGCCGCACACCGCGACGCGGCGCACCGGGGTGTCCGGATCCCCCGCCACACGCACACCGTGGGCGGTGGCCGGGACGGCGGCGGCCAGGCGCCGTGCCAGCTGCGCCAGGGACACGGGTTCGGGCAGCTCGCCCACCCGGCCGATGCCCACCGTGGGATCGGCCGGGTGCGGGGCGAGCGGCGTCGTCGTCGTGAGCCCTGCCGCGCGGGCCACGGCGTCCGAGACGCCGTCCGGGGCGGAGTCCGCGTTGGTGTGGCAGGCGAGCAGGGCGCACCGGTGCTCGATGAGCTCGTGCACGGCCGCGCCCTTGAAGCCGTCCGCGGCCACGGAGGTGACTCCGCGCAGCAGCAGCGGGTGGTGGGTGAGGAGCAGGTCGGTGCCGGTGGACACGGCCTCGTCCACCACGTCGGCCACGGGGTCCACGGCGAACAGGATCCGGCGCACGGGCTGCTCCGGGCGCCCGGTGACGAGCCCGCTGGCGTCCCAGGGCTCCTGCAGGTGCAGCGGCCAGAGCGCCTCGACGACCTCGAGCACCTCCGACAGCGTGGGGGCGGGTCCGGGCGGGGCCGTGCTCTGCTGGCTCATGGGCCCAGTCTAGGAGTCCGCCCGACGGAGGCCCCGGCGGGTCCGGGCGCGGCCTCGGGAATGTTGCGCGCGGCGCGGTGTTGTACGGGGCATGGCCTTTCCCGAGCACGCCGACGCACGCCCCGTCCCCGAGGACCGACCCTCCCCCGACGACCGCTCCGCCCCCGACGACCGTCCTGCCTCCGTGACCTTCGTGCTCGCGGGCGGATGCTTCTGGTGTCTCGACGCGGTGTACCGGATCACGCGGGGCGTCACCTCCGTGGTCTCCGGCTACACCGGCGGCGCCACGGACCGTCCCGGCTACTACGAGGTCTGCGCCGGCAGCACCGGGCACGCCGAGGCGGTCGCCGTGACCTTCGACCCCTCCGTCGTGCCGGCGGACGTGATCCTCGACCTCTTCTTCACCGGTCACGACCCCACCACCCTCAACCGGCAGGGCTACGACGTCGGCACCCAGTACCGCTCGGCGATGTTCTGGGCCGACGACGCCCAGCGGGAGCTCTTCGCGGCCGCCATCGAGCGCACGCAGCCGCTGTGGGACCGGCCGATCGTCACCACCCTCGAGCCGCTGGGCACCTTCTGGGAGGCCGAGCCCGAGCACCAGGACTTCTACGCCGAGCAGCCCTGGAACGGGTACTGCCAGGTGATCATCAATCCCAAGCTGGCCAAGGTCCGGCAACGTTACTCCGCGTGGCTTACCGCGTAGTAGCAGTTGCGGCGCCTGGCTAGGCTGAGCTAGGACCGCGCCGCCGCGGGCACCCCCAGGGCCCGGCGGCGCAGGAGCACGTTCCCACCCCACCGAGAACCGACCACGCAGAAACCGAGGTACGCACATGGCGAAGATCTACAACGACGTCACCGAGATCGTGGGCCGCACCCCGCTCGTCCACCTGAACCGGCTCGACGAGGGCCTGCCCGGCAACGTCGCCGTGAAGCTGGAGTTCTACAACCCGGCCAACTCGGTCAAGGACCGGATCGGCGTGGCCATCATCGACGCCGCGGAGAAGTCCGGCAAGCTCAAGCCGGGCGGCACGATCGTGGAGGGCACCTCCGGCAACACCGGCATCGCGCTGGCCATGGTCGGCGCGGCCCGCGGGTACAAGGTCATCCTGACCATGCCCGAGACCATGTCCACGGAGCGCCGCGTCATGCTCCGCGCCTACGGCGCCCAGATCGTGCTCACCCCCGGCGCCGAGGGCATGCGCGGAGCGGTCGACAAGGCCCGCGAGATCGTCGACGGCACCGAGAACGCCGTCCTGGCCAGCCAGTTCGCCAACGAGGCGAACCCCGCGGTGCACTACGCCACCACCGGTCCCGAGATCTGGGAGGACACCGACGGCGAGGTCGACATCTTCATCTCGGGCGTGGGCACCGGCGGCACCATCACCGGCGCGGGGCGGTACCTGCGCGAGCAGAAGCCGGACGTCCGCCTGCTCGTCGTCGAGCCGGCAGACTCGCCGCTGCTGACCCAGGGCAAGGCCGGCCCCCACAAGATCCAGGGCCTGGGCGCGAACTTCGTCCCGGACATCCTCGACCGCGAGATCTACGACGACGTCTACGACGTGACCGTCGAGGACTCCGTGCGCGTGGCCCGGGAGCTGGGCACCAAGGAGGGCATCCTCGGCGGGATCTCCTCGGGCGCCATCGTCTGGGCCGCCCTGCAGGAGGCCGCCAAGGAGGAGAACCGGGACAAGCTGATCGTGGCGGTCGTGTGCGACTACGGGGAGCGCTACATCTCGACCCTGCTCTACGAGGACATCCGCGGCTGATCCGCCCCGGGCGCTCCGCGCCGACGACCCGCCCCTTCCGGGAATAGCGCCGCCTCCCGGCGACGTTGCCCCGGAGGTGGGCGGGTCGTTCCGGTTCGCACCCCGCAGCCGGCCCGCGTCGATCCCCGCCGCGGACCGGGCCGCCGCCCCCGGAAGAACCGACCCCCGGAAGAACAGAGGAAGACCTTGAGTTTCTGGAGCAGACTCGCCGAGGACCTGCAGACGGCCCGCACGCACGACCCCGCCGCCCGCTCCCGGCTGGAGATCGCCCTCAACTACTCGGGTCTGCACGCCATCTGGATCCACCGCCTCTCGCACCTGCTGTGGCAGCACCCGGACCGTCGGCTGCTCGCCCGGACGGTCTCCCAGCTCGGCCGGTTCCTCACCGGCGTCGAGATCCATCCCGGTGCCGTCATCGGTCGTCGCTTCTTCATCGACCACGGCATGGGCGTGGTCATCGGGGAGACCGCCGAGATCGGCGAGGACGTGATGATCTACCACGGGGTGACCCTCGGCGGCCGCTCCCTGGAGAAGGTCAAGCGCCACCCCACCGTGGGCGACCGCGTGGTGATCGGCGCCGGGGCGAAGATCCTCGGTCCTGTGGAGATCGGGGCGGACTCGGCGGTCGGCGCCAACGCCGTGGTGGTCAAGGACGTGCCCGAGGACGCGATCGTGACCGGGATCCCCGGCAAGGTCCGCCCGCGCACCCCGGAGAAGCAGCAGCCGCTGGTGGACCCCTCCACCTACATCGACCCCGCGATGTGGATCTAGGCGGCGCCGATCCGGGAAGGACCGCACCCCGGCACGCAGGAGGGCCACGCACCCGGCGGTGCGTGGCCCTCCTGCGTGCCGGGGTGCCGGCTCGTGGCTAGGCGATGACCTCGGAGCGGTCCCCGGACCACAGCGTGTGGTAGACGCCCTCGGCGTCGTCGGTGCGCCGGTAGGTGTGCGCCCCGAAGTAGTCGCGCAGCCCCTGGGTCAGGGCCGCGTTGAGGCGGGGGCGGCGCAGGGAGTCGTAGTAGTTCAGGGTGGAGGCGAACACCGGGGCGGGGATCCCGCGCTCCACCGCCCGGGCCACCACTCGGCGCCAGGACGGCAGTGCGTCCTCGATGGCGGAGACGAACTGCGGGGCGAAGAGCAGGTTCGCCGGGGCCGCGCCCCCCTGGTAGGCCTCCATGATGACCTCCAGCAGCTGGGCGCGGATGATGCAGCCCTCCCGCCACAGGCTGGCGATGGTGGCCAGGTCCAGGTCCCAGCCGTACTCGGCCCCGGCCATGGTGAGCATGTCCAGGCCCTGGGCGTAGGAGACGAGCTTGGAGGCGTAGAGGGCCTTGCGCACGTCCTCGACGAACTCGGGGTCGTGCACCACGTCCTCGGTGGTCCCCCCGATGCCGGCCGGCAGCACCCGCTGGGCCTCCAGGCGCATCTCGGGCTCGGCGGAGGACAGGGCGCGGGCGAAGACGGACTCGGCGATCGCGGTGACCGGGGAGCCCAGCTCCAGCGCCTCCTGGACGGTCCAGCGGCCGGTGCCCTTCTGCCCGGCCGCGTCCACGATGACGTCGATCAGGGGCTCACCCGTGCGGGCGTCCACCTGCCGGAGCACGTGGGCGGTGATCTCGATCAGGTAGGAGCCCAGCTCCGTGGTGTTCCACTGCTCGAAGACCTCGGCCTGCTCGGCCGGCTCGATGCCGGCGACCGCGCGCAGCAGCTCGTGCGCCTCGCCGATGACCTGCATGTCGGCGTACTCGATCCCGTTGTGCACCATCTTCACGAAGTGCCCCGCGCCGTCGGTGTCGATCCAGGCGCAGCACGGCTTGCCGTCCTCGGCCTTGGCGGCGATGTCCTCCAGCAGCGGCCCCAGCGCGTCGTAGGACTTGGCCGGTCCGCCGGGCATGATGGAGGGCCCCAGCAGGGCGCCCTCCTCCCCGCCCGAGACGCCGACACCGACGAAGTCGATGCCCTGCGCGGCCAGCTCCCGCTCCCGGCGACGGGTGTCCTGGAAGTAGGAGTTGCCGCCGTCGATGATGATGTCGTCCTTCTCCAGCAGCGGCACGAGCTGCTCGATCACCGCGTCCACCGGTGCCCCGGCCTTGACCATCACCAGGATGCGGCGGGGGGTCTCGAGGGAGTCGACGAGCTCCTGGAGAGTCTCGGTGCGGATGAAGTTCCCCTCGGACCCGTGGGCCTCGAGGAGGGCGTCGGTCTTGCCGACCGAACGGTTGTGGAGGGCGACGGTGTACCCGTGCCGGGCGAAGTTGCGGGCGAGGTTGGCGCCCATGACCGCGAGGCCGGTCACGCCGATCTGAGCTTTCTGTTCTGCTGCCATGCCCCCAGCCTACAAACCCTGGCGGGCGGCTCGGTCCGTTCCCCGCTCGGCGCCCCGCTCACGGGACCCACGGAGGCGCCCGGTGGCGAAGGCACCCTGCCGACGGACCCGGCGGACGGCTCGCCGGACACCCTCTGTCACAAACCCCCCGCACCGGGTCGGGGGCCCTACCGTGGTGCCATCGCACACAGACTCCAGGGGGTAGGGATGCGGGCGTGGAGGAGAACGGTGATCGGGGCCGTGGCGTGTGCCGCACTGTGGTCGGGCCCCGGGTTCGCACCGGCCGCCGCCGCCAACGGCAAGGTCGACGTGGTCGTGGGCGGCAATGAGGTGCTCAACGAGGCCACGATCACGCGCGCCAGCGAGAAGGCCGCGGCACTGTGCGGGGGCAAGGCCTCCGCCTACGTGAAGAAGGCCCAGAAGGCGGACCGTGAGGGGAGCATCGTGGTCGTCTGCCGGCGGGCCGGGGGGAAGCAGGTGTACTTCCGCTAGCCGGGGCCGGCACGTGGGTCCTACCGGGATCGAACCGATGACATCCACGGTGTAAACGTGGCGCTCTACCAGCTGAGCTAAGGACCCTGACAACCGGGTGGACGATTTTCGCAACCGCCAGCACCCGGTTCCGGAACAGGCTACCCGGTGCTACCGACTGGTAACCAGGTCGGGCACCCCTTACGGCTGTGGTGTTCGCCACATCCGTGCCCCATTCTACGGGCGGGCGAGTCGCTGTTCGAGCCGGACCAGGAACTCGGTGGCCGGGGCGTCGACCTTCACCCGGGCGGCGGCGTCCCCGCGGGTCCGGCCGTGGTTGACGATCAGCACGGGCACGCCGGCGCGCACGGCGTGCCGGACGAACCGGCGGCCCGAATTCACGGTGAGGGAGGAGCCCACCACCAGGAGGGCGTCGGCGGTGTCCACCATCCGCAGCGCCCGCAGCACGCGGTGCCGCGGGGCGTTCTCGCCGAAGAAGACGACGTCGGGCTTGAGGATCCCGGAGCAGACGGGGCAGTCGGGCACGCGGAATCCCGCCGTGCGCGGCACCACCGCGTCGGCGTCCGGGGCGAACTCGATGTCCTCCGGCGAGCCGATCGAGTCGTAGAAGCCGGGGTTGAGCTCGTCGAAGATGTCGGAGAGCACCGCCCGCGGGATCCGCGTGCCGCACCGCATGCACAGCACGCGGGTGAAGCGCCCGTGCAGGTCCACGACGTTGAGGGAGCCCGCCGCCTGGTGCAGGCGGTCGATGTTCTGCGTGACGACGCCGGCGACCGCTCCGGCGCCCTCCAGCCGGGCGAGGACCCCGTGGCCGGGGTTGGGGTCGGCCCGCTCGAGGTGCCGCCAGCCGTACTGGTTGCGCGCCCAGTAGTGGCTGCGCCTCGCGGGGCTGCCCATGAACTCCTGGAACGTCATGGGGGTGCGCGGGGCCGAGCCGGGTCCGCGGTAGTCCGGGATCCCGGAGTCGGTGCTGATCCCCGCTCCCGTCAGCACCGCGGTCCGGCGCCCGGACAGCAGCGGCACCGCCGCGTCGAGGCCCTCGTCCAGGCTCGCGGCGTCGGGATCGGGGAACTGGTCGGGACTGACGGGGGCGCCGTAGCCGGCGCGTACGGTGGGCATCGCTGGTCGCTCGGACGGCGCCGGGGCCTCAGGCCGGCAGCTTGGCCAGGGCGGCGCGGTAGGCCTCGAGCTCCCGCGGCGTCCCGGGCTCGGCCCGGAAGACGTCCACGACGACGCCCTGGGAGTCGAGCACGAACGTGGCCCGCTCCGCCTGCCCCGCCACGGGGTCGAAGACGCCGTAGCGCTCGGCCACGGCCCCGTGCGGCCAGAAGTCGGAGAGCAGGTCGAACTCGAAGGACTCCTCCCGCGCGAACGCCCGCAGCGCGTACTTGGAGTCCACGGACACCGCCAGCAGCTTCACGCCGGCGTCGTCGAACACCGCCAGGTTGTCCTGCAGCCGGCACAGCTCCCCGGTGCAGGTCCCGGAGAAGGCGAACGGGTAGAAGACGATGCTCACGGGCTGTCCCCGCAGCCCGCTCAGGGTGACCGGCTCGCCGAACTGGTTCGGCAGAGTGAAGTCCGGGGCGGTGTCGCCGATCTCGGGCATGGGTGGTCTCCTGTGCTGTGGACGCCGGGGCGCGTGCTCAGACGTTGCGCTTGGGCATCAGGCGGGTCGCGGCCCAGTCCGCGCTGACCCGCGCGGTCGTGGTCACGTGCAGCCCCGCCGTGGGAGCCGCTTCCTGGACCTCGGCGGGCGGCACGTAGCCGTCGCGCCCGGCCTTGGGGGTCAGCACCCACACCACGCCTCCGTCGTCCAGGGTGGTCTGCACGTCCACCAGGGTGTCCACGAGGTCGCCGTCGCCCTCGCGGAACCACAGCAGCACGGCGTCGACGACCTCCTGGTCCTCCTCGTCGAGCAGGTCGGAACCGATCAGGTCCTCGATGCCCTCCCTCAGGTCGAGGTCGACGTCCTCGTCGTATCCGAACTCCTGGATGTAGTCGCCATCCTTGAAACCGAGCTGGACTACCGCGTCGCCCGCGGTGGTCTTGGCCTCGCTCACTGTTCTTGCTCCTTCTGGGATCGGGCCGACGAGCGACCGCGCACTGCGTACCGGTGCGGGGCTCCGCCTGCCCGTCGGCGGACCGCGGGGGCACGGTGGCGGGCCGGATACCGGCTTCATCTCCCAGACAACACCGGATCAGGGTGTCTTTCAAGCTCCCGCACGGTGACGTCCCCCCGAATCGTGGGCCGCGCCCGCGTGTGACGGTCGGTCCCGGGTGTGGAAACATGGTGCCAACAGACACCCCGTACGCCTGGAACACCCCGCCGGCGCGATCCGCACGGCGGGCCGGTCCCCGGACGCCCCACCCCCGCGGGTGGCGCCCGGGAAGCGGAGCGGTCGGCGGGTATTTTGAGACTGTCGGAACGGCCCGGCCGCGCTCGCGCGTGCGCTCGCCCGGGTTCCGCCCGGCAACTCGACGAAGAGAGGTTCAACGTGCCTTCATCCAGCAACCACCACATCCTCAGTGGCTTGACCAACAACTTCAAGGACTCCGACACCGAGGAGACCCGGGAGTGGATCGAGTCCTTCGAGGGCCTGATCGAGACGCAGGGCACGGAACGGGCGCAGTACATCATGCGCGCCCTGCTCCAGCACGCCGGCGCCAAGAGCGTGGGCGTGCCGATGGTGACCACCACGGACTACGTCAACTCGATCCCCGTGGACCAGGAGCCGGAGTTCCCCGGCGACGAGGAGGTCGAGCGGCGCTACCGCGCGTACCTCCGCTGGAACGCGGCCGTGATGGTGCACCGCGCCCAGCGCCCCGAGATCGGGGTGGGCGGGCACATCTCCTCCTACGCCGGTGTGGCGACCCTCTACGAGGTGGGGCTCAACCACTTCTTCCGCGGCCCCGAGCACCCCGGCGGCGGCGACCAGGTGTTCTGGCAGGGCCACTCGGCCCCGGGCAACTACGCGCGCGCCTACCTGGAGGGGCGGCTCACCGAGGAGCAGCTGGACGCGTTCCGCCAGGAGAAGACCAAGGCGCCCCACGGCCTGTCGTCCTACCCCCACCCGCGGTCCATGCCGGACTTCTGGCAGTTCCCCACCGTGTCCATGGGCATCGGCCCGCTCAACGCGATCTACCAGGCCCAGTTCAACCGCTACCTGGACAACCGCGGGATCAAGGACACCTCCGACCAGCACGTCTGGGCGTTCCTGGGCGACGGCGAGATGGACGAGGTGGAGAGCCGCGGCGCGCTGCAGCTGGCCGCCAACGACAAGCTGGACAACCTCACCTTCGTGGTCAACTGCAACCTGCAGCGCCTGGACGGGCCGGTGCGCGGCAACGGCAAGATCGTCCAGGAGCTGGAGGCCTTCTTCCGCGGCGCCGGATGGAACGTCATCAAGGTCCTGTGGGGCCGGGAGTGGGACCAGCTGCTAACCAAGGACCGGGACGGTGAGCTGGTCCGGATCATGAACGAGACCCTGGACGGCGACTACCAGACCTACAAGGCCGAGTCCGGCGGGTTCATCCGCGACCACTTCTTCGGCAAGTCCCCGGCCACCAAGGAGCTCGTCGCGGACATGAGCGACGACGAGATCTGGGAGCTCAAGCGCGGCGCGCACGACTACCACAAGGTCTACGCCGCCTACAAGGCCGCCATGGAGCACAAGGGCCAGCCGACCGTCATCCTGGCCCAGGGCGTCAAGGGCTACGGGCTGGGCAGCCACTTCGAGGCGCGCAACGCCACCCACCAGATGAAGAAGCTGACGCTGGAGGACCTCAAGGCCTTCCGCGACCACCTGCGCATCCCGGTCTCCGACGAGCAGATCGAAAAGGACCTCTACAACGCCCCGTACTACCACCCGGGCAAGGACTCCCCGGAGATCAAGTACCTGCTCGAGCGGCGCAAGGAGCTGGGCGGGTTCGTCCCGGACCGCCCGCACCAGCAGCAGAAGATCACGCTGCCCACCGACGCCGCCTACAAGTCGGCCAAGAAGGGCTCGGGCAAGCAGATGGCCGCCACGACCATGGCCTTCGTGCGCATCCTCAAGGACCTGCTGCGGGAGAAGGACTTCGGCCACCGGATCGTGCCGATCATCCCGGACGAGGCCCGCACCTTCGGGATGGACTCGTTCTTCCCCACGGCGAAGATCTACAACCCCAACGGGCAGAACTACCTCTCCGTGGACCGCGAGCTCATGCTCGCCTACAAGGAGTCCGTGCAGGGCGTCATCCTCCACCCGGGGATCAACGAGGCCGGGGCGAGCGCGGCGTTCACCGCCGCCGGCACCTCCTACGCCACCCACGGCGAGCCGATGATCCCGGTCTACATCTACTACTCGATGTTCGGCTTCCAGCGCACGGCCGACGAGTTCTGGGCGGCCGCCGACCAGCTGACCCGCGGATTCCTCATCGGCGCGACCGCCGGGCGGACCACGCTCACGGGCGAGGGGCTCCAGCACGCGGACGGGCACTCCCCGATCCTGGCCTCGACCAACCCCGCGGTGGTCCACTACGACCCGGCCTACGGCTACGAGATCGCCCACATCGTCCGGCGCGGGATCGAGCACATGTACGGGAGCCGTGACGAGGACCACGACGTCATGTACTACCTGACGGTCTACAACGAGCCCTACCAGCAGCCGGCCGAGCCGGAGGACGTGGACGTCGAGGGCATCCTCAAGGGCATCTACCTGCTCAAGCCCGCCGAGAAGGACGGGCCCCGCACCCAGCTGCTCGCCTCCGGCGTGGCCGTGCCGTGGGCCCTGGACGCCCAGCGGATCCTCGCCGAGGACTGGGGCGTCTCCGCCGACGTGTGGTCGGTCACCTCGTGGGTCGAGCTGCGCCGTGACGGGCTCGCCGCGGAGAAGGAGTCGTTCCTCAACCCGGGCGAGGGGACCCGGACGCCGTTCGTGGCCCAGCAGCTCGCCGGGGCGACCGGGCCGATCGTCGCGTCCTCGGACTTCAGCTCGGACCTGCCGGACATGATCCGCCAGTTCGTGCCCAACGAGTTCGCGTCCCTCGGCACCGACGGGTTCGGCTTCGCCGACACGCGCCAGGGCGCCCGCCGCTTCTTCCACGTGGACTCGCACTCCATGGTGGTGCGCGCGCTCGAGATGCTCGCCAAGCGGGGCGAGGTCGACTGGCGCACCCCGGGCGAGGCGATCGAGAAGTACCGCCTGCACGACGTCAACGCCGGGACCTCGGGCAACGCCGGCGGCGACGCCTGAGCCGAGCCCACCGGCGCCCGACGGCGCCCCGGCCACCCGCTCGGGTGGCCGGGGCGCCGTCGTCGTCACGGTCGGGCGGGGGCGGGAGCGTGCTCTAAGCTCGGGGCATGGCAGGACAGGACGGGAACCCGACGGCGCGCTGGCTGCGCCCCTCGCGCAAGCGGCCCACCGACAAGTCCCGTCCCGTCACCCCGCCGCACCCCAAGACGCTCGAGAACCTCAAGGCGAACCTGGGGGCGATCTCCACGGTCGCCACCCGCCGTCTCGAGACGGACCTCGGCTGGTTCGAGGAACTGCGCGCCGACGAGCGCTCCGAGCTGGGCCTGGTGGCCCAGCGCGGCATCTCCTCGTTCGTGCGCTGGTACGAGGACCCGGAGGAGCCCCTGTGGGTGCTCACCCAGGTCTTCCGCAGCGCCCCGACCGAGCTGACCCGCTCCATCTCGCTGCAGCACGCGCTGCAGCTGCTGCGGATCGTGGTCGACGTGGTCGAGGAGAAGGTTCCCGAGCTCGCCAAGCACCACGACGAGGCCGCGCTGCGCGAGGCCGTGCTGCGGTACTCGAGGGAGATCGCCTTCGCCGCCGCCGACGTCTACG
The DNA here is from genome assembly GCF_001942375.1 of Kocuria sp. CNJ-770. NCBI lineage: Bacteria > Bacillati > Actinomycetota > Actinomycetes > Micrococcales > Micrococcaceae > Kocuria > Kocuria sp. CNJ-770. Next base: position 9,970 of record NZ_MKJW01000083.1, on the reverse strand, counting down.
CGCGGGCCGCCGAGAACCGGGGGTCCTGGGACGCCCGGCTGGAGTCCCTGGTCGTGGACGGGATCCTGCGGGGCGAGCACTCCGACTCCCTGCGCTCCCGTGTCGCGGCCCTGGGCTGGGCCTCGACCGGCCCGGTCACCGTGCTCACCGGCTCCGCACCGGAGGCCACCGGCCCCGCCACGGTCGCCCGGCTGCGGCGGCTCGCCGCCCGCCACGCGCAGGACTCCCTCGTCTCCATCCAGGGCGACCGGCTGGTGCTCATCCTCGGCGGTCTGGTGGACCGGGAGACCGCCCTGGAGAAGCTCACCGCCGCGTTCGGTCCCGGACCGGTCGCCTACGGCCCGGAGTCCCCCACCATCTTCGAGGCGGGCCGGTCCGCCCGGCTCGCCCACGCGGCCCTGTCCGTGGCTCCGGCCTGGCCGGCCGCGCCGCGCCCGGTGCACTCCGAGGACCTGTGGCCCGAGCGGGCCATGGCCGGGGACGAGGCGGCGCGCGCGGCGATGGTCGAGTCGGTCTACCGGCCGCTGACCCGATCGGCCACCGGGCTGGCGGAGACCCTCTCGGCCTACGTCTCCGTGGGCCACTCCCTGGAGGCCACCGCCCGGGAGCTGTTCGTGCACGCGAACACGGTCCGCTACCGGCTGCGCCGGATCTGCGACCTCACCGGCTGGGACCCCCTCGTCCCGCGGGACGCGTTCGTGCTGCACTGCGCCCTGCTCGCCGGGCGGCTGGCCGACTCCTGCGCGCCGCTCGACACCTCCGCCCCCGCCCCGGCACCGGTCTTGTAGCTTCCCTACAAACACCGCCGCGCGGGTTGGTGGTCTCCGCGCCCGCGCCGCACGGCGCTTCCTTGCCAAGCTGTCAGGGTGATCGCGATCGTCTGCCCCGGACAGGGCTCCCAGAAACCCGGCTTCCTCACCGAGTGGCTCGCCCTCGACGGCGTGCGCCCCCACCTCGAGCGGCTGGGCGAGGCCGCCGGGTTGGACCTCGTGCACTACGGGACCGAGGCGGACGAGGAGACCATCAAGGACACCGCCGTGGCCCAGCCGCTCATCGTGGCCGCCGGGCTCGTGGCCGGCCGCCTGCTGGCCGACCGCATCGGCGCCGGGCGGGAGGACCTGGTCCTCGCCGGGCACTCCGTCGGGGAGATCACCGCCGCCGCCCTGGCCGGGGTCCTCACCGAGGAGGACGCCATGGCGTTCGTCCGGACCCGCGCCAACGCCATGGCGGAGGCCGCCGCGGCCCTGCCCACCGGCATGAGCGCCGTCCTGGGCGGCAAGGAGGACGAGGTCCGCGACGCGATCCGGGCGGCCGGGCTCACCGCCGCCAACGCCAACGGCGGCGGGCAGACCGTCGCCGCCGGCACCCTCGAGCAGCTCGCCGCCCTCGCCGAGCACCCGCCCGCCCGGGCCCGCGTCGTGCCCCTGAAGGTCGCCGGGGCGTTCCACACCGAGCACATGGCCCCCGCCCTCGGGCCCCTCCGCGAGCTCGTGGCGGACCTCTCCCCCGCCGACCCCGTGCACCCGCTGCTCTCCAACGCCGACGGCGCCCCCGTGGCCTCCGGCGCGGCGGCCCTCGACGCGCTCGTGGCCCAGGTCTGCCGCCCGGTCCGCTGGGACCTGTGCACGCAGACGCTGCTGGAGCGCGGCGTCGAGCAGCTGATCGAGCTGCCGCCGGCCGGGACCCTGGTCGGCCTGGCCAAGCGCGCCATGAAGGGCGTGCCGGCCCTGGCCGTGAACTCCGCCGAGGACCTGGCGCAGGCCCGGAGTATTCTTGTCTGACGTCCGCCTGCGCACCCGGTGCGCAGCACGTCCCGAGGCCGGAGCAGCCGCCCCGCCCCGCCCAGCAGGCCCGACCGCCGCGCCCGGCCGCACGAAGGAGCAACGACCCCTGTGGTGACCCTGAAGCAGCAGCAGAACAACGCGCACTCCCGCATCCTCGGCCTCGGGGTCTACCGCCCGGACGTGGTCGTGACCAACGACGACGTGTGCCAGTGGATCGAGTCCTCCGACGAGTGGATCCAGCAGCGCACCGGCATCAGGACCCGGCACCGCGCCGCCGAGGAGGTGAGCGTGCTGGACATGTCCGAGCACGCCGCCCGCGAGGCGCTGGCCGCCGCCGGGATCGAGGCCTCGCAGCTGGGCGGGGTGATCGTCTCCACGATCTCCTTCCCCTACCTCACCCCCTCCGCGGCCGCGGCCCTCGCGGAGCGGCTGGGAGCCACTCCGGCGCCCGCCTTCGACATCTCCGCGGCCTGCGCCGGCTACTGCTACGGCATCGCCCAGGCCGACGCCCTGGTGCGCTCCGGGGCGGCCGACTACGTGCTGGTCATCGGTGTGGAGAAGCTCTCCGACGTCATCGACAACAGCGAGCGCTCCATCTCGTTCCTGCTCGGCGACGGCGCCGGCGCGGCGGTGGTCGGCCGTTCCGAGACCCCCGGCATCGGCCCGTCCGTGTGGGGCTCGGACGGCTCCAAGTGGGACGCCATCCGGATGACCCACCCGCTCACGGACGTCCGCGCCGTGGAGCAGGGCCGGGAGCGCACGCCCTCCCCCGACCTCCTCGATCCGGAGACCGGTGAGGTGCGCGAGGACGCGACCCTGTGGCCCACGCTGCGCCAGGACGGGCAGACGGTCTTCCGCTGGGCCTCGTGGGAGGTCGCCAAGCGGGCCCAGGAGGCCATGGACGTCGCCGGCGTGGGGCCCGAGGACCTCGGGGCCTTCATCCCGCACCAGGCGAACATGCGCATCATCGACCAGATGGCCAAGACGCTGAAGCTGCCGGACTCCGTGGTCATCGCCCGCGACATCGCCGACGCCGGCAACACCTCCGCCGCCTCCGTGCCGCTGGCCACGCACCGGCTGCTCGCCGAGCACCCGGAGCTGTCCGGCAAGCTGGCCCTGCAGATCGGCTTCGGCGCCGGCCTGGTCTACGGGGCGCAGGTCGTCGTCCTCCCCTGATCCCCGGCGGCACGTGCCCGGATCCTGGTCCGGGCACGTGTCGGATCCGGCGCGGGGCCTCTGCGACTCGTCGTAGGGTTGAACCGCACACCCGTTGTCCCCCGGCCCGGCCGCACGGCCTGACCGGGACAGATGCGCCCGGCACCCGACCGGGAGCGCCCGTCACCACCGGCTGCCCCGGCAGCCGCACAGAAAGGAAGCCACACTATGGCGAGCAAAGAGGAAATCCTGACCGGCCTGGCGGAGATCGTCAACGAGGAGACCGGTCTGGAGACCGAGGCGGTCCAGCTCGACAAGTCCTTCACCGAGGACCTGGACATCGACTCCATCTCGATGATGACCATCGTGGTCAACGCCGAGGAGAAGTTCGACGTGACCATCCCCGACGAGGAGGTCAAGAACCTCAAGACCGTCGAGGACGCCGTCAACTTCATCGACAACGCCCAGGCCTGACTCGGCCGGTCGTCAGCGGGACGCGGCGGGGCGCAGGAACCGCCGCGTCCCGCCGACCCGCCCCCGGGCGGGCCGCCCACCGCTTCATCCCAGGACACGAGGAAGTGCAGTCATGACCCGCAAAGTAGTCGTCACCGGTCTCGGTGCCACCACCCCGATCGGTGGCACCGTCCCCGAGCTGTGGCGCAGCGCCACCACCGGCGCTCCGGTGTCCGCGCCATCGAGCACGACTGGGTGGACACCTACGATCTCGGCGTGCGGATCGCCGCGCCGGTCTCGACCCCCGCCGGCGAGGTGCTCTCCCGCGTCGAGGCCAAGCGCCTGGACCCCTCGGGGCAGCTGTCCGTCATCGCCGCCCGCGAGGCCTGGGCGGACGCCGGGTTCTCCGGCCCCAACGCCGAGGACTCCGCGGAGGTCGACCCCGACCGTTTCGCCGTCGCCTTCGGCACCGGCATCGGCGGGGTCTGGACCCTGCTCGACGCCTACGACACCCTGCAGAAGCGCGGGGCCCGCCGCGTCATGCCGCTGACCGTGCCGATGCTCATGCCCAACGGCAACGCCGCTGCCGTCGGCATGGACCTCAAGGCCCGCGCCGCCTCGATCACCCCCGTCTCGGCCTGCGCCTCCGGCACGGAGGCCTTCTACCAGGGCATGAACCTCATCCGCTCCGGGAAGGCCGACCTCGTGGTGGTCGGCGGGGCCGAGTCCGCGATCCACCCCGTGACCATCGCCGCGTTCTCCTCGATGCAGGCGCTGTCCAAGCGCAACGACGAGCCCGAGCGCGCGTCCCGGCCCTACGACACGGCCCGCGACGGCTTCGTGATGGGCGAGGGAGCCGGCGCCGTGGTGCTCGAGTCGGAGGAGCACGCCAAGGCCCGCGGCGCCCGCGTCTACGCGGAGCTGGCCGGAGCCGGCCTGACCTCCGACGCCTACCACATCACCGCGCCCGACGACGAGGGCCGCGGCGCCGCCCGCGCCCTCGACGAGGCCATGCAGACCGGCGGGTTCGCGCCGGGCGACGTCAAGCACGTCAACGCCCACGCCACCTCCACTCCCCGGGGCGACGCCCCCGAGGCCGGTGCCCTGCGGCGCGCCTTCGGCTCGGCCGTGGACGACATGTGCGTCTCCGCCACCAAGTCCATGACCGGGCACCTCCTGGGCGGCTCCGGTGCCGTGGAGGCCGTGCTGACCGTCCTCGCCGTGCACCACCGCACCGCCCCGTGCACCATCAACCTGGAGAACCAGGACCCGGAGATCGACCTCGACGTCGTCACGGACGCCCGGGACCTGCCGGGCGGGGACTTCGTCGCCGTGTCGAACTCCTTCGGCTTCGGCGGGCACAACGCCGTCGCCGCGTTCCGCACCGTCTGACCGGTCCGCCCGGCACACGCCACGAGGGTCGCCCCGCATCGCGGGGCGACCCTCGTGGCGTGTCCGGTCCCTCGGAGGCGGAGCGGGACCGGGTGCGCTCAGCCGACCCGGTGCAGCCAGCGCACCGGAGCGCCCTCCGCGGCGTGCCGGAACGGCTCCAGCTCCTCGTCCCAGGCCTCGCCGAGGGCGAGCGAGAGCTCGTTGATCACGAGCAGCGGATTGCCGGCCGCGGTCTCGTAGGCGTAGCGGATCCGGTCCTCGGAGACCATGATGTTGCCGGCGGCGTCGGTGGTGGCGTGGAAGATCCCGAGGTCCGGGGTGAAGGACCAGCGCGCGCCGTCGTGGCCGCGGGAGGGGTTCTCCGTCACCTCGAACCGGAGCCGGCCCATCGTGCGCAGGGCGGAGGCCAGCAGCGCGCCGGTGCCGGCGGGGCCCGACCACTCCAGCTCGGCGCGCACGGTGCCCGGCTCGGCGTTCTGCTGGGTCCACTCCAGCTCCGTGCGCTGGCGCGCGACCGACTCCAGCGCCCACTGGATGTGCGGGCACAGCGCCTGTGGCGCGGAGTGCACGTAGAGCACTCCGCGCGTGGTGGGTGAAGACATGACCTGCTCCTCCGTCGTGTAGGTACGTCTTCCCCGACGCCCTGCACGGCAACGGCCCCACCCGCCGGGTCGCGGTGTGCGGGCCGCTCCCGGGCGATGCGATTGTGCGGCCGGCCCGTGCACCGCAGGGATTCGAGGCCCGCACGGCGTCCGGTCGGCCCGGTGCCGTACCCGCCGTCCCGGTCCGCGACCTGCCGGGCGGTCCGGAGCGGTGGATACACTACGCATCTCATTAAACTGCACGGTTTCCGGGGCCGTCAACCTGTGCGACGTCGCGCGGCCGTCGGCGCCGGCTCGCCGCGGACGCAGGCGCGGCCTCAGGCGCGCGGGTGGGCCTGGCGGTACACCGCTCCGAGCCGGTCCACGGAGACGTGCGTGTAGATCTGCGTGGTGGCCACGGAGGCGTGGCCCAGCAGCTCCTGCACGGTGCGCAGGTCAGCGCCGCCGTCCACGAGGTGGGTGGCGGCGGAGTGGCGCAGCGCGTGGGGCCCGCGCGCCGCGGTGTCCGGGACCGTGCCGAGCTCGCGCTCCACGACCCGGCGGACCTGGCGGACGTCGATCCGACCGCCCCGGGACCCGAGGAAGAGCGCCGGCCCGCTCCCGGCCGTTGCCAGCAGCGGCCTCCGGGCCAGCCAGATCTGCAGCGCCTCGTCGGCGGGGCGCCCGAAGGGCACGGTGCGCTGCTTGTCGCCCTTGCCGATCACGGTGAGCACCCGCCGGTTGCGGTCGAGGTCGTCGACGTCGGCGCCCGCGAGCTCGCTCACCCGGGCGCCCGTGGCGTAGAGCAGCTCCAGGAGCGCCCGGTCCCGCGCGCGCAGGGCGCCCTCGGGCCCGGCGGCGCCCGGGTCCGCGGCGCGCCCGGCGAGATCGTCGAGCAGCGCCCGCATCCCGTCGGCGGGCACGACGTCCGGGAGGTGGCGCTGCCGCCGGGGGGCCGCGAGCCGCAGGCTCGGGTCGGCGCCCACGAGACCGTTGGCGGCGGCCCAGCCGAAGAAGCCGCGGACCGAGGCCGTCCAGCGCGCCATCGAGGAGCGACCCGCGCCGCCTGCGTGCCGCGTGGCCAGCCACGCCCGCAGCATGTCCAGGTCCACGGCCGCGGGCGTGGCCACGGCATAGCGCTCGTGCAGCCAGGCGAACAGCGCCCGCAGGTCCGAGGTGTAGGCGCCGACGGTGCGGGGACTGCGCGCCTTCTCGTGCCGCAGGTGCTCCGCGTACCGCTCCAGGGCGCGGGTCACGGCCGTCGGCAGCGGAGCGGGAGCGGTGCTCATGGGGGGAGTCTAGCGACGTCGGCGCCAGCCCTCCTCCGACCCCTCGGCCAGCCCGCGCTCCTCGAGCCGGTGCAGTCCGCCGAGGACCTCGCGCGCGGACAGACCGGCGACCCGCACGAGGCGGTCCGGGCGGCTGCGCGCCGACAGCGGCAGGGCGTCCAGCAGCACGCGGTCGGGCTGGGAGAGGCCGTCGACCACCGCGGCCGGCCCCTCCGCGGCGTCGGCGGGGTCGGTGGCCGCCGCGGCGGCGCCCAGCGGCTGGAGCAGCTCGAGCACGTCATCGACGTCGGTGACCAGCACGGCGCTGCCCTCCCGGACCAGGCGGTGGCACCCGGCGGAGGTCCCCGCGAGGACGCTGCCGGGGACGGCGCCCACGGGGCGGCTGAGGCCGTCCGCGTGGTGGGCGGTGTTCTGGGCGCCCGAGCGCCACCGGGCCTCGACGACCACGGTCCCCGCCGCGAGGGCGGCGATGATCCGGTTGCGCTGCAGAAAGCGGTATCGACTGGGCGTGCACCCCGGCGACGCCTCGCACAGCAGCAGCCCCGAGGCCTCGACGCCGCGGAGCAGCTCGTCGTTGCCGGGCGGATAGAGCCTGTCGATGCCGCAGGCCATGACCGAGACCGTGGGCGGGGCGCCCGTGCCGGTGGCCAGGGCGGCGGTGTGGGCGGCCTGGTCGATGCCGTAGGCGCCGCCGGAGACCACGGTCCAGCCGCGCGAGGCCAGCGCACCGGCGAGGTCCAGGGCGATCCCGCGGCCGTAGCCGGAGCAGTCGCGGGAGCCGACCACGGCCACCGCGCGGCGGGCGGGGAACCGCAGGAGCCCGCGCCGGCCCCGGCCCCACAGCCCGATCGGCTGGAACAGCCCCAGGTCCGCCAGCGCCTCCGGCCAGTCCGGGTCCTCCGGCACCGCGTACCACGCCCCGGCCCGGGCGGCCGTGGCGAGGTCCGCGGCGGGGTCCAGGCCGGCGGCGCGGCCGGCCCAGCGCTCCAGTGCGCGGCGCAGGTCGACCTGCCGGGGACCGTACCCGGCCTCCGCCGCGCCCCGGACGAGGGCGACGTGCTCGGCCGCGCGGATCGGGCGCCGGCCGGCGGCGATCTCCAGGGCCGCGACCGGTCCGAGGGTGGCCAGCAGCAGCATGGCGGTGGGGTCCGTGGGCTCCACGAGGCGGCAGAGCCCGGCGCGGGCCAGCCGCACGCCGTCGCCGGCGGGGCGGGGAGCGGTAGGGGCGGGGTGCATGGGCGGTCCTCTTCAGTGCGGTCGGGTCGGTGCCGCGGTCAGGCGGGCACGAGCGAGCGGAAGTACAGGGCGGTGTCCACGTCCTCCACCGCCGGCGCGCCGCGGCCGTCGAGGTCCGCGAGCGTCCAGGCGACGCGCAGCACCCGCTGGTGCCCCCGGGCCGTCAGCGCCCCCCGGTCCATCGCCCGCTCCAGCGGCGCGGTGACGGCCCGCGGCGGCCGCAGGGGCCCGTGCAGGAGAGCGGTGCCGAGCTCGGCGTTGGTGCGCAGGCCCAGCCGGCGGAGGCGTTCGGCCTGCGCGCCGCGGGCGGCGGCGACCCGGGCGGCCACGGCGGCCGTCGGCTCCGCACGGCCCGCCCCGGAGGCGAGCTCTCCGTAGGAGACCTTGGGCACGGTGATCTGCAGGTCCACGCGGTCCAGCAGCGGGCCGCTGAGCTTGCCGAAGTACGACCGGCGCACCCGGGGGGTGCAGGTGCAGTCCGCCCCGCGGCCTCCGGACTGTCCGCACGGGCAGGGGTTCGCGGCGAGCACCAGCTGGAACCGGGCCGGGTACACCGCCGAGGCCACCGCCCGGTCGATCGTCACCCGCCCGCTCTCCAGGGGCTGGCGCAGGGCGTCGATCACGCCGCGGTCGAACTCCGGCGCCTCGTCGAGGAACAGCACCCCGCGGTGTGCGCGAGAGGCGGCACCGGGCCGCGGGATCCCCGTCCCGCCCCCGCACAGGGCCGCCGAGGACACCGTGTGGTGCGGCGCTTCGAAGGGCGGGCGCCGGATCAGCGCGGTCCGCCGCTGCGCGGAGCCGCCGAGGGAGTGGATCGCGGTCACCTCCATGGCGGCGTCGTCCTCGAGGTCGGGCAGCAGCCCAGGCAGGCGCTCGGCCAGCATCGTCTTGCCGGAACCGGGCGGGCCGACCATGAGCAGGTGGTGCCCGCCCGCGGCGGCGATCTCCAGGGCCAGCCGGCCGTCCTCCTGACCGGCGACGTCGGCCAGGTCGGGGCTCGTGGCCACCCCGTCCGGTACCGCTCTGCCGGGTCCCGGGTCCCCCTGCTCGGTCGTGGACGGGGCGACGGCGGAGGGGGCGGCCGGTGCGGGGCGGTGCAGCCCTCGCGGATCGGCGCCGGCGGCGGCGAGCACCTCGGCGAGGCAGCCGTAGCCCGCCACCCGGGCACCGGGGACCAGGGCGGCCTCGGCGGCGTTGGCCTCGCAGACGACGATCCGCTCGTGCCCGGCCCGCACCGCCGCCATGACCGCCGGCAGGATCCCGCGCACCGGTCGCAGCGCCCCGTCGAGGCCGAGCTCGGCCAGGAAGACGGTGCGGCCGGTCGCCGGCACGGATCCGGCGGCCTGCAGGGCGCTCAGCACGATGGCGAGGTCGAAGAGCGAACCGCGCTTGGGCAGGGTCGCCGGGGTCAGGTTGACCGTGAGCTTGCGCGGGCTCAGCGGCATGCCGCTGTTGCGCGCCGCGGCCCGCAGCCGCTCGCGCGCCTCGTTGAGGGCCGCGTCCGGCAGGCCGACGATCGAGAAGGCGGGCAGGGTCTGGCCGATGTCGGCCTCGACCTCGACCATCGCCCCGTCCAGCCCGACGAGGGCCACCGCCCAGGTGCGCGCGAAGCCCATCACCGCCGCCCCGCCCCCGCCCGGCACGGGGGAGGGGCGGCGGCGCGCTCGGTCCGGGCGCATCCGGGAGCGGCGTGTGGTCGGCCGGGATGCGGATTAGCGGCGTCACGCCGGCACCGGGCGGGGCCGGGGTCGGCGGCGAGGTGTGCTCGGCTCGGGTGCATGCCCGCCATGCTCCGCCCTGCAGCCCGGTCCTGGGAGGACCGGCCGGCCCCGCTGTGGAGGCGCTCGGCGGATCAGGCCGGGTAGCTCCAGCTGGGGAGCGAGGACGAGGGCGAGGGCGTGGGCTCCGGAGTGGGCTCGGGGCGTGGGGTGGGGGTGGGAGGAGGGCGTGGGACCGGCCGGGTCCGGGGAGGCCCGGGTGACCGGTTGCAGCGGCGGCGGCCAGGGCCGGCGTGCAGTGGGGCTCGAGGACGCCGACGGGGTGGGACTGGGCGTCACCCCCGGCGCGCGGCGGGGCGGAG
>NZ_MKJW01000082.1:0-59351 GCF_001942375.1 Kocuria sp. CNJ-770 | reverse complement strand
GACTGCGGGGATCCGGTGGGTCGTGCGCGGTTCTCCGGCCGGCTCCGGGGGTGCGGGACCGGCCCGGCGATCGGTGCGCCGGACGGGGAGGTCCGGTCCGCCGGTGGTCCCGAATCCCCCTCGGGCCCCTTCGTACCCTAGGAGCCGCAACACGCCCTGTCCACCTCAGAGGGGATGGTGTTGTCCCAGGTCACACTGGACTTTTCCGGGTCGGGACGGTCAGCCGCCGGACGGTCCGCCGCCGTCCACGGCGTCCCGCATGCGATGCAGGAAGCTCACCACGACCTCGGCCTGCTCGGGGGTGAGGGTCCGGGCGGCGGCGATCATGCGCTCGTGCACGGCGGTGAGGGTGGCGCGCACCTCGCGGTCGGCCCCTTCGGTGGCCGTGACGATCAGGGCCCGCCGGTCGGTGGGGTGCGGTTCGCGGCGGACGTGCCCGCTCTTCGTCAGCCGGTCCAGCAGCGTGGTGGTCGAGGCCGAGGAGATGCCCAGCCGGGCCGCCAGGTCCCGGGGGCTCACCGTCCGGCCGGCGCGGGCGGCCTCCAGGAGGTGGCGGAGGGCGAGCAGATCGGTCTCGCCCATGCCCATCTCGCTGCGGGCCCGCCGGCGCATCCCGTTCTCGGCGGCGCGGTACGCACGCAGGGCCTCCAGCACCTCCACGGCCGCGCGCGAGGCGTCGTCGTCGCCGTACCAGTATCCCGATGACGTGGTGGGTGTTGGCATATTGTTCACCGCACCTCCTGGAAGAGCGGGGCGCACGGATGGTGGAATGGAGTCGGCCTCCCGGTCGCACGGCCGGGACGGTTCCCGGGCCCCCGGGCGGTGGTCGCCCGGTGCCCGCTCCCCGATCGTAACAACCATCGTGCTGATAGCTAGACTTTCTAGTATCTTTCGGATTGCATGGACCTTGCGCCGGGGGGAGCCGGCTCCGCCCGCGCCCCCGTCGGGGTGGCAGCAGCAGGACTCGAGGAAGGTTCGATGATGAGCAAGTCAGTGTCCCCGCAGTCGGCGGCCCGGTCGACGGACCTCGACCCCACCCCCCTCCTCCCGCTGTCCCCGGAGGCCCCGGCCGCCGCCGGCCAACCCCCCTGTTGCCACGAAGAGCTCGTGCAGAGCGTCTTCACGGCGCCGGCGAGGTGGAGACCGCCGAGTGGGCACTCGACCGGGCGCTGGACGAGGCTGCGGGCTCCGACGACGAGATCGGTGTCGGGTTCGACGTCGCGCCGGTCGACGGCACCCTGGAGACGGCACGGTGGGCCCTGGACCAGGCGACGAGCGTGCTGCACGCCCAGATCCGCGCGGCGTCCCGGGCCGGGGTCCCGGTCGCGGTCCTCGCCGAGGCGTCGGCGCTGGGGGCGCACGAGCTGGCCGCCGTGCTGGACGCCGCGGACCCGGCGGCGCCGACCGTCGCCCAGCCGGCCGCCCTGCCGACCGCCGGCTGACGTCACCGGCTGACGTCACCGGCTGACGTCACCGACCGCCTTCACCCACAGTCCTCGCCGGCCGCCTTCACCGACGGCCGGTGGCGGGTGGCCGGCCTTTTGTTACAGGTGAGTAACCGATACCGCGAGTTCCTGTTTCTTCGGGCGTGTCAGCGCTGATCGGAGGGCAGGACGCCATAGATTTCTTCATGGGCACGACGGATGGTGATCTCCGTCACGTCGGGCCCGGGAGCCCTGCGCTCCCCGACGAGCGAGCCCAGTGCTCGCCCCGGCGCGGCCCCGTCTCCCTGGAGTGCGAACCCAGCACTCCCGGCGGGCCCGTATCGACCCATGGAGGAAACGATGAGAACGAAGCGGATCGCGGGCGCATCAGTGGTGCTGACCGGATCGTTGCTGCTCACCGCGTGCGGTGGGGGAGACGGCGGGTCGGGAGACGCCGCCGCCGAAGAGGGCGGCGGCACCTTCAGCGTGTACATCGGGGAGCCCGAGAACCCGCTGGTCCCGGGCAACACCAACGAGACCGAGGGCGGCCAGATCGTCGACGCGCTCTGGACCGGGCTCGTGGAGTACGACCGGGAGACCAACGAGGCCGCCTACACCGGGGTCGCCGAGTCCATCGAGTCCGAGGACCAGAAGACCTGGACCGTCAACCTCAAGGACGGCTGGACCTTCCACGACGGCACCCCGGTCACCGCGCAAAGCTACGTGGACACCTGGAACTACGTGGCCAACAGCGAGAACGCCCAGGGCAACTCCTACTTCTTCGCCAACGTCGAGGGCTACGAGGACCTGCAGGCGGAGGAGGGCAAGAAGCCCGCCGCCACCGAGATGTCCGGCCTGCGCGTGATCGACGACCAGACCTTCGAGGTCACCCTCACCGACCCCTACGCCCAGTGGCCCACCACGGTCGGCTACACCGCGTTCTTCCCGATGCCCCAGGCCTTCTTCGACAACCCCGAGGGCTTCGGCGAGCAGCCGATCGGCAACGGCCCGTTCAAGGCGGACGAGGCCTTCCAGGACGGCGTGGGCATCACCCTGACCCGCTTCGACGAGTTCGGCGGCGAGGAGCCGGCCAAGGCCGAGGGCGTGGAGTTCCGCGTGTACACCGAGATCAACACCGCCTACAACGACCTGCAGGCCGGCTCCCTCGACGTCATGGACGAGCTGCCGCCGGACGCCATCGCCTCCGCGGAGGACCAGTTCGGTGAGCGGCTCAAGACCCAGCCCCAGGGCGACATCACCTCGCTGGGCTTCCCGACCTACGACGAGCGCTTCGCCGACCCGGAGGTCCGCAAGGCCTTCTCGATGGCGATCGACCGGGAGGCCATCACCGAGTCCATCTTCCAGGGCACCCGCACCCCGGCCGCCTCGTTCGTCTCCCCGGTGGTGGACGGCTACCGCGAGGACGCCTGCGAGGCGTGCGAGCTGAACGTGGAGGAGGCCAACCGGATCCTCGACGAGGCCGGCTTCGACCGCTCCGAGCCCGTGGATCTGTGGTTCAACGCCGGCGCCGGCCACGAGGAGTGGATGCAGGCGATCGGCAACCAGCTCCGTGAGAACCTGGACGTCGAGTACCAGCTGCGCGGCGACCTCCAGTTCGCCGAGTACCTGCCGCTGCAGGACGAGAAGGGCATGACCGGCCCGTTCCGCTCCGGCTGGGTGATGGACTACCCGGTCATGGAGAACTTCCTCGGGCCGCTGTACACCACCGCCGCGCTGCCGCCGGCCGGGTCGAACTCCACCTTCTACAGCAACGAGGAGTTCGACGCCCAGGTGCGCGCCGGCAACAGCGCCGCCTCGATCGACGAGGCGGTCCAGGAGTACCAGAAGGCCGAGGACATGCTGATCGCGGACATGCCCGCGACCCCGCTGTTCTACCGCGTCACCCAGTACGCGCACTCGGAGAACGTCAGCGACGTCTCCGTGAACGCCTTCCAGCGCGTCGAGGTCGAGGACGTGGTCGTCGGCTCCGAGTGATCCGTCCCGGGCTCGGGGCGCCCCCTCCGGGGCGTCCCGAGCCCGTTCCGTTCGCGCGACACCCTCGCGCACCACCCGCGCGACACCATTCGCGCACCCCTCCGCACACAACCAAGGAGACCCATGGGGCGGTACGTCCTCCGTCGTCTGCTGCTGACCATCCCGGTGCTGCTGGGCGCATCCCTGCTCATCTTCGCCATGGTCTACGCGCTGCCGGGCGATCCCATCCGAGCGCTGGGCGGGGACCGCCCGCTCTCGGCAGCGGTGCAGGCGCAGCTGCGCGCCGAGTACAACCTCGACGACCCTCTGCTGATCCAATACGTGAAATACCTGGCCGGCCTGGTGCAGGGGGACTTCGGCACCGACTTCTCGGGCCGGCCCGTCCTGACCACCATCCTCGACCGGCTGCCCGTGACGATCCGGCTGGCCCTCGTGGCCGTCGGCTTCGAGATCCTCATCGGCATCCTCGCCGGCGTCCTGGCGGGCCTGCGCCGCGGCTCGTTCTTCGACAACCTGGTGCTCGTCTCGACCACGGTCGTCGTGTCCATCCCGGTGTTCGTCCTCGGCTTCCTGGCCCAGTACGTCTTCGGCGTGCGGCTCGGCTGGTTCCCGATCGCCGGCCTCACGGACGGCTGGTTCAGCTACATCCTCCCCGGGCTGGTGCTCGCGGCCCTGTCCCTGGCCTACGTGGCACGGCTGACCCGCACGAGTCTCGCGGAGAACCTGCAGAGCGACTACGTGCGCACCGCCCGGGCCAAGGGCCTGAGCGAGACCACCGTGGTCGGCAAGCACGCGCTGCGCAACAGTCTCATCCCGGTGGTCACCTTCATCGGCGCCGACCTCGGCGCGCTGCTGGGCGGGGCCATCGTCACCGAGTCGGTGTTCAACATCCCCGGTCTGGGCCGGGCGGTCTACGACGCGGTGCTGCGGCAGGAGGGCGCCGTCGTCGTCGGGATCGTGACCCTGTTCGTGTTCTTCTACATCTTCTTCAACCTGGTGGTCGACGTCCTCTACGCCGCCCTCGACCCGAGGATCCGCTATGAATGAGCCCCGCACGGAAACACTCGAGGAGCCCACGCACGAGGAGGGCACGCACCGGGAGTCCTTCTCGGACCGTGTCGACGACCGCGCCGAGGAGCTCGCCTCCGCGGCCGCCGGCGGCGACATCGAGCAGGCCGGCCTGTGGCGGGACGCCTGGCGGCAGCTGCGCCGCAATCCGTTCTTCATCGTGGGGGCGCTGCTGTTCCTCGCCTTCGCGCTGATGGCGGTGGCCCCGCAGCTCTTCACCTCCGTGGACCCGCGGGAGTGCAGCCTCTCCCGCTCCGGGGGCGCGCCGCAGGCGGGCGCGCCGTTCGGCTACGACGTGCAGGGCTGCGACTACTACGCCAACGTGGTCCACGGCGCCCGGGTCTCCCTGTCCATCGGCTTCCTGGCCGTGTTCGGCACCCTGGTGATCGGCGTGGTGGTGGGAGCGCTGGCCGGCTACTACGGCGGCTGGATCGACTCGGTGCTGGCCCGGGTCACGGACATCTTCTACGGACTGCCGCTCATCCTGGGCGCCATCATCCTGCTGTCCGTGCTGCCCGAGCGCGGGATCCTGGAGGTCTCGCTCGCCCTCATCGCGTTCGGCTGGATGACGGCGATGCGCCTCGTCCGCTCCAACGTGATCGGCGTCAAGGAGGCCGACTACGTCCAGGCGGCGCGGGCGCTGGGCGCGGGCACCGGGCGGATCATCACCAAGCACATCCTGCCCAACGCGATGGCGCCCGTGCTCGTGTACTCCACGATCGCCGTGGGAACGATCATCGCCTCCGAGGCGACGCTGACCTTCCTGGGCGTCGGTCTGCAGCTGCCCGAGATCTCCTGGGGCCTGCAGATCAACGCGGCGCAGAACAGGCTCCGGGACGCCCCGCACCTGATCCTGTTCCCGTCGCTCTTCCTGTCCCTGACCGTGCTCGCGTTCATCCTCATGGGGGATGCGCTGCGCGACGCCCTCGACCCGAAACTGCGCCGATGACACCCTCCCACCCAGCATCCGCCCCGTCCCCGGCGGTCTCCGCGTCCGCGGAGCCGCCCGTCCTCGAGGTCGACGACCTCGCGGTGGAGTTCCGCTCCCGCCGCCGCACCGTCAACGCCGTCAACGGCATCAGCTACTCCGTCCGCGCCGGGGAGACCCTCGCCGTCGTGGGCGAGTCCGGCTCGGGCAAGAGCGTCAGCGCCCAGGCCGTGATGGGCATCCTCGACATCCCGCCCGCCCGGATCACCAGCGGGGAGATCCGCTTCCGCGGCGACGACCTCCTGGCGATGAGCCGCAGGGAGCAGCGTGCGGTGCGCGGCCCGGGGATCGCCATGGTCTTCCAGGACGCGCTGTCCGCCCTCAATCCCGTCTTCACGGTGGGGCACCAGATCGGCGAGCTGTTCCGCGCGCACCGCAAGGCGTCCCGCGGCGAGGCGCGCGAGAAGGCCATCGAGCTCATGGAGCGCGTGGGCATCCCCGCGGCCCGCGAGCGCGTGGACGCCTATCCGCACCAGTTCTCCGGGGGCATGCGCCAGCGGGTCATGATCGCCATGGCGATCGCCCTGGACCCGGACATCCTGATCGCGGACGAGCCGACCACGGCGCTCGACGTGACCGTGCAGGCCCAGATCATGGACCTGCTCAGCGAGCTGCAGCGCGAGACCGGGATGGGGATGATCCTGATCACCCACGACCTCGGCGTGGTCAACGAGGTCGCCGACCGGGTGGCCGTGATGTACGCCGGGAGCATCGTGGAGAACGGCACGGTGGACGAGGTCCTGGCCGAGCCGCTGCACCCCTACACCAAGGGGCTGATGGCGTCCATGCCCAGCCTCGAGTCCCACGGCGACCAGCTGCACCCGGTGACCGGGACCCCGCCCGACCTCTCCGCCGTGCCCAGCGGCTGCGCCTTCCACCCGCGGTGCCCCCTGGCCCGGTTCGGGCGGGCGGCGGCGCCGGGCAAGGACTGCGCGGCGGACGTCCCGGTCCTGCGCGAGGTCGTCCCCGGCCGCACGGCCGCGTGCCACTACAGCGAGGAGCTCGAGCATGAGTGAGTCACAGCCCACGACGACGGACGTCCCGCTGCTGGAGCTGCGCGACCTCACCAAGCACTTCCCGCTCACCCAGGGGATCGTGTTCCGCAAGACCGTGGGGCAGGTGCGCGCCGTCGACGGCGTGAGCATGACGCTGCACCCGGGAGAGACCCTGGGGCTGGTCGGCGAGTCCGGCTCCGGGAAGTCGACGGTGGCCAAGCTGGTCATGGGCCTGGAGCGGCCGACGGCCGGGCAGATCCTGTACAAGGGCCAGGACATCACCGCGATGTCCGCCCGCGAGCTGCGGGACTACCGCCGCAACGTCCAGATCATCTTCCAGGACCCGTACTCCTCGCTGAACCCGCGCATGACGGTGGGCGACATCGTGGCCGAGGCCTGGGAGGTGCACCCCAACTCCGTGGCCCGGAAGGACCGGGGCGCCCAGGTCCGGGAGCTGCTGGAGCGGGTGGGCCTGCGGGCCGACTACGCCAACCGGTATCCCCACCAGTTCTCCGGCGGGCAGCGCCAGCGCATCGGGATCGCCCGGGCACTGGCCCTGCGCCCCGAGGTCATCATCTGCGACGAGCCCGTCTCCGCCCTCGACGTGTCCGTGCAGGCCCAGGTGATCAACCTGCTGCAGGACCTGCAGGACGAGTTCGGGCTGTCCTTCCTGTTCATCGCCCACGACCTCTCCGTGGTGCGCCACCTCAGCAGCCGGGTGGCGGTGATGTACCTCGGCAGCGTCGTGGAGACCGGGGACCGGGACGCGATCTACGAGCAGGCCGCGCACCCGTACACGCAGGCGCTGCTGTCGGCCGTGCCGGTCCACGAGCCGGCCCTGCGCGGGTCCCGGGAGCGGATCATGCTCAGCGGCGACCTGCCCAGCCCGGCGAACCCGCCGTCCGGCTGCCGGTTCCGCACGCGCTGCTGGAAGGCCCAGGACGTCTGTGCCGAGAAGGCGCCGCCGCTCGTCGACCGGGGTCAGGGGCACCCCTCGGCCTGCCACTTCGCCGAGACCCGCGACCTGGTGGTGGGCACGGCGTAGCCGACGCACCACGGCAGGGCCCCGGCCGCGATGTGCGGCCGGGGCCCTGCCCGTGGTGCGTCCTGCGGGGCCGCCGCGCCGCCGGACTCATCCGGGCCCGGCGGCGGGGAGCGGCGGAGCGGCCGAGTCCGGGAACGCCGCGCGGGCCCACAGCAGCATCACGGCGTAGCTGCGCCAGGGGCTCCACCCGGCGGACCTCTCCGCCGCGGCGGCGGTCCCGGCCACCCCGAGGGCGCGGCGCAGGACGAGGTCCTGCGGCAGGAAGACGTCGGGCTCGCCCAGGACCCGCAGGGCGACCGATCCCGCCGTCCACGGGCCGATGCCGGGCAGGGCGAGCAGGTGCCGGTGCCACCGGGCGGCGTCCCGCGCGGCGCCGGCTCCTCCCGCCGCGGCCGGGGGCTCCAGGTCGAGGCCGTCGCAGACCGCCGCGGCGAGCGCGTGGATCGTCGCCGCCCGGCGGGTCGTGACCCCCACCTCCTCCCGCAGCCGGGACGGGTCCGCGGCGGCGATCCGCCGGGCCGACGGGAAGGCGGTGAGGCCGTCCGCCGCGGGGGAGCCGTAGTGGCGGAGCAGGCGTCCGGCGAAGGTGCGCGCCGCGGCGAGGGAGACCTGCTGCCCGAGCACGGTCAGGACCGCGGTCTCGAAGCCGTCCGGGGAACCGGGCAGCCGGATCAGCGGCCAGGCGCGCACGGCGGGCGCCAGCGCGGCGTCGGACGCCAGGGCGCGGTCCGCGGCGGGGGACTCCGTCCCGTCGCCCAGCCAGCGGCGCACCCGGCGCAGCACCGGTTCCAGGGCGTCCTCCGCCCCGGGGCCCACCCGCACCGGCAGACCGGCGGGCGTGAGCCGGTCCCAGCCCACGGTGACGGTGCGCGCCACCCCGTCCACGACGACGGGCCGCCGGTGGGCGCCTCCGGCGAGGTCGTCGCAGCCCGGTACGGCCTGGGACGCCAGGAAGTCGCGGAGGAACCGCGCGGACGTGGGCGGCGGGAGCAGGACCTCCACGGTCCCGCCGGGGCCGCCGTCCGGGCCGCCGTCCGGGCCGGTCACCGGCGGCGTCCGCGCGGCACTGCGGCCTGGTCGCGGCCCGCGCCCCGGCCCGCGCCGCAGGCCGGAGCGGTCGCCCGGCCTGTCCCGGGGCCCGTCCGACGGCGGATCCCGCTGCCCGTCCCCGTGCTCTGCCCGGTGCCTTTCCCGGTGCCTTGTCCGGTGCCTTGTCCGGTGCCTTGTCCGGTGTTCTTCCCGGTGCGCTCCATGCGGTCCTTCCGACGTCCCGGGGCGGGCGCCCCTGAAGGCCACCCTGTCCTCCGGGCGCCGGGCTGTCCAGATGTCGGCCCGTGACCACCCCTGGCAAGATTGTTCAACAATCATTACACTGGCGGGACAGTGACCGCGGCCACATCCCGGGTGGTCGGCGCCGCGTCCGGGCGCAGGTCGCACCCGTCCCGAGGAGGACGCATGTCCAGCTCCGCCCCCGCCCCGTCCGCGCCCGAGGGCCGCGGACCCGTCACCGGCCCCGCGGCCATGCGGGCCGTGAACCGCTCCGCGCTGCTGGGCGCCCTGTTCCTGATGGCCACGAGCGCCATCGGGCCCGGCTTCATCACGCAGACCGCCAACTTCACCGTCCAGCTCGGCGCCGCCTTCGCGTTCGCCATCGTCATCTCCATCGTCGTCGACATCGCCGTGCAGCTGAACGTGTGGCGGATCATCGGCGTCTCCGGGCTCAAGGCCCACGAACTGGGCAACCGCGTGCTCCCCGGCCTGGGCTGGCTCATCGCCGCGCTGGTGGCGACCGGAGGCCTCGTGTTCAACATCGGCAACACCGCCGGCGGCGGCCTCGGCCTCAACGCGATGCTCGGCCTGGACGCCACCTGGGGCGGCATCATCACGGCCGTGTTCGCGGTGGGCGTGTTCGTCAGCAAGCGCGCCGGCGTGGCCCTGGACCGCATCGTGGTGGTCCTCGGCGTGGTGATGATCCTCGTGACCGGCTACGTCGCGCTCGTCTCCCGGCCCCCGGTGGGGGAGGCCCTGCGCAACGTGGTGCTGCCCGAGGACGTGAGCTTCCTGGTCATCACCACCCTGATCGGCGGCACGGTGGGCGGCTACATCACCTACGCGGGCGCCCACCGGATCGTGGACGCCGGGATCACCGGCGTGGACAGCGTCAAGCAGATCTCCCGCAGCTCCGTGGTGAGCATCGTGCTCACCGGCGTGATGCGCTTCCTGCTGTTCCTGGCGATCCTGGGCGTGGTCGCCGGCGGCGCGCAGCTCACGGGGGAGAACCTGGCCGCCCAGGCCTTCCAGGCGGCGGCCGGTGAGGTGGGGCTGCGCCTGTTCGGCATCATCCTGTGGGCCGCCTCCATCTCCTCGGTCATCGGCGCCGCCTACACCTCGGTGTCCTTCCTCACGACCACCCGCACGAGGCCGCGCACCCGCAACCTCCTGACGATCGCGTTCATCGTCGTCTCCGCCACGGTGTTCGCGCTGCTGGGCCAGGCCCCGTCCACGCTGCTCATCGTGGCCGGCGCGGTCAACGGGCTGATCCTCCCGCTGGGCTTCGCCGTGCTGCTGTGGGTGGCCTGGCGCCGGCAGGACCTGCTGGGCGGCTACGCGTACCCGAAGTGGCTGGCGCTGCTGGGCACCGTGATCTGGCTGCTCACCATCTACCTGGGATACCAGTCCCTCAGCGGCATCGCCGCGCTGTGGTCATGAGCGCCCCGGCCGGGCCCGCGCAGCGCTCCGCCCTGCTCCCCGTGCGTGCCCGCGAGCTGTTCCGCGGCGGACTGGTCACCCCGACGGCCGGGTGGTGCGACGGCTTCGCCCAGGCGAACCTCGTGGTCGTGCCCCGGGACTGGGCCTTCGAGCTCCTGCTCTTCGCCCAGCGCAACCCCAAGCCCTGCCCGGTCCTCGCGGTGCTCGACGCCGGTGAGGTCACCGGCCCCGTGCTCGGGGACGGGGACGTCCGCACCGACCTCCCGCTCTACAGCCTCTACCGGGAGGGCGAGGCGGCGGGCACGCGGGAGGACGTCCTCGACGTGTGGCAGGACGACCTCGTGACCTTCGCCCTCGGCTGCAGCTTCACCTTCGAGGCCGCCCTGCAGGAGGCGGGGATCCCTATGGCCCACATCGACCAGGGCGTCAACGTCCCGATGTACCGCACGAACCTCCCGTGCGAGCCCGCCGGCCGGCTCTCCGGCCCGCTGGTGGTCTCCATGCGGCCGATCCCGGCGGACCGGGTGGCCGACGCCGTGCGCATCACCTCCCGCTACCCCGCCGTGCACGGGGCGCCCGTGCACGTGGGCGCCCCGGGGGAGCTGGGGATCCGCGACCTCTCGGCCCCCGACTACGGGGACGCCGTGCGAATCCCGGCGGGTCACCTGCCGGTGTTCTGGGCCTGCGGGGTGACGCCGCAGGCGGCGGTGCTCGAGTCCGGGGTGCCGGTCGCGATCGGGCACGCTCCCGGCCACATGCTGGTCACCGACGTGCCCAACTGGCGCTACCAGGTGCCCTGAGGGGCCGGTCAGGGCGCCCCGGGGCCCTCCAGGACGGTGAGCAGCTGCTGCCGGGAGTCCTCCAGGTACCGGTGCATCTGCACGGAGGCCTCCTCCTGGGAGCCCTGCTCGAAGAGCTCCAGGATCCGGGCGTTGCGCTCGATGTAGGGGGCGTGGAAGGACGGGTCCTGGCGCATGGAGAAGAAGACGAGCCGCATCTCCGCCAGGATCCGGGACATCAGCTCGTTCTGCCGCACCGAGCCGGCCAGTTCCACCACGGTGCGGTGGAAGCGCTGGTTCGCGTCGGCCATGCCGCCGACGTCTCCCCGCCCGTGCGCGGCGCGGCCCGCCGTGACGGCGGCGTGCAGGCCGGGCTGCGGCCCGGGGGCCGTCCAGCGCAGCGCCGAGGTCTCCAGCGCGAGCCGCACCCGGTAGATCTCGCGCACGTCGTCCGCGCCGGGCCGGGCCACCGAGACGCCGCGGTTGGGGATCCGCTGCAGCAGGTTCTCGTTGCCCAGCACCGTGAACACCTCGCGCAGGGTGTTGCGGGAGATCCCGAGCACCTCGCTGACCCGGGCCTCGGAGAGCCGGGTGCCCGGCGGGAGCCGGCCGGCCATGATGCCCTGGCGCAGGACGCCGGCGGCCCAGGAGGTGGCCCCGCCCTGCGGGGCGGGCCCGGCCAGGCCGACGGCGGTCAGCAGGAACTCGTTCTCCACGGTGTTCATCAGGACACCATCCTGACATCCCCGGCGGCGGCCGCCGCCCCGTGGGTGCGGGGCGGGACCGTGTCCCTGCCGGCGTCAGCTGTCGAGCGTGCGCCGCGGCGGAACGCCGTAGACGGCGCGGTAGGCCGCGGCGAAGCGGCCGGGGTGGGCGAAGCCCCAGCGGAGGGCGATCTCCCGCACGGTGGCGCCGGTGGTCGGGTCGGCGCGGAGCAGGTCGGCGTGGGCGGCCGCCAGCCGGGTGCGCCGCAGGTACTGCGTGGGCGTCAGGCCCAGCGGGTGGTTCGCGCGGAAGGCCCGCACCAGGGCGCGGGTGGTCGTGTCCGCGGCGCGGGCGGCGTCGTCGATGCTGACCGGCAGCGAGGCGTGGTCGTCGAGGAACTGCACCGCGATGCGGTACCGGCGGGCCTGGGCGGTCGTCGACAGGGTCCGCTCCACCGGGTCGCCCAGCAGCGGGAAGCACTCGAGCATCGCCACGGCCAGGTGCCGGGTCAGGTTCTCCCGCACCAGCTCCGCGGCGAAGGCCTCCGAGGCCACGGTGTCCCGCGCGAGCCCGGCCAGGCCCGTCCAGTACCGACCCAGCCGAGGGCTCACCGGCGCGGCGGAGGCGAACGCCACGGACAGGCCCTCCGTGCCGTAGACCGTCTCCGCGACCGACTGCAGCAGCGCGGGGGCGAGGTTGACGTTGGTGACCTCCAGCGCGCCGCCCACGATCAGCGCGGGGTGGCCGGGACGGAAGAGCACCGGCCGGCCCAGTCCGCTGCCGCTCTCGTGGCTCGTGCGCCAGTCGTAGCGGGACGCCGCGCGCACGTCGGCGACCCCGAAGACGTCCGTGTCGCCCCAGGAGGAGAACGGCCCGCCCAGGTCCAGCCCGACGACGGTGAGCTGCCCGTCGCCGTCCTGGCGCTGACGGTACGAGAAGCCCGGGACGGTCGGGTCGAAGGAGAACCGCACCCCGATCTCGTGGAAGAGGGCGGTCACGGCATCCGGCTCGGTCGCCGTGGCCTCGCGGTGGAACACCGGGCTCATGCGGTCTCCCCCGGGGCGGAGCCGACCGCCAGCTGCCCGGTCGTGTCGACGGTGAATTCGACGGTGGAGACCGCGGCCGCGGTGACCACCGAGCGGCCGCAGATGATCAGGGGCGCCGTCACGGCGTCGAGGCGCAGCTCGACGGACCGGTCCGCGGGGCCGCGCAGGGACAGGTCGGGGAAGAACTCGCGGAGCGCGGACTCGGCCTGCCCCGGGTCGCACGTGGCGACCCTCGTGCGCCGCACCGCCATGGCCGGTTCCCGTCTGCTCGGCGGACATGTCCTCCCCCAGTGTAGGAACCCGGATTTGTCCGGGACAGGGGGTGCGGGCGGGCACCGCACCGGTGCCCGCCCGCCGGATCAGCCCGTGTGCCGCCCCGAGAGCTTGTCCCGGAGCCGGTCGACCATCCCCACGCCCGGTCCGATCGTCTTGTGGAACAGCTCCGAGTGCGGTGCGTGCGGGTGCGGCCGGGTCGGTGCGAGCTTCTTCGCGGTCTGCACCTTCTCGCCGAGCTCCACGAGCGTGCCGGCGGGGATGCCGGCCCGCAGCTTGGGGAACTGGTCGGACTCCTCGTCGTCGATGTGGTGGCGCAGCTGGGCCTCCAGCTCCCCGACCAGATCCAGGAACGCCGGCCCGGAGGCGTCGGCGTCCTCCAGCTTCTTCATCACCTGCACGATCTCGTCGTGCTCGCGCTTGTCGTGCTCCACCTCCTCGGCGCCGTTGGGCACGTGCTTCTCCACGGCGGGGTAGACGTACATCTCCTCGGCGACGGCGTGGCGCATCACCTCGGCGATCACGGTGTCGGCCAGCTCCCGGCGCCGGTCGGGCTCGGGCGTGTCCTTGATCTGCCCGACCAGCTCGAGCATGTCCCGGTGGTCGGCGGTGAGGATGTCGACGACATCCGTGCTCTGTCCTGCGGCGGGGGTCTCGGTCATGGGACGTCTCTCCTTCGAGTCGTGGGCGGCCGGTCGCCCAGCCCCGGGCCGGCCCCGGTCGTCCCCGCGCCGTTCCCGCGGGGTGCCGTGCTGGGTGCTCCCGACCCTAGGCCACCCGGGCGCCGGCCGACCAGGTCCGCCCGCGGATGACGGCGCTCAGTCGAGGCGGGCGAGCACCTGGTCGGCGGCCACGGCGTCCCCGGGGCCGGCCGAGAGCTCGCGGACGGTCCCGGCGCGGGGGGCGGTCAGCCGGGACTCCGTCTTCATGGCCTCGAGCACGGCGAGGTCCTGGCCGGCCTCCACGGTGTCCCCCTCGGCGACCAGCCACGAGACGAGCGTCCCCGCGAACGGTGCGGTGACGGCGCCGTCGTCGGCCTCGGGGGCCGGGCCGGGGGCGCCGTCCCCCGCGGGGGCGGAGCTCAGGGCGGCGGCGAGGGCGTCGGGGATCCCGATGCGCATCCGCCGCCCGTCCACGTCCACGGTGAGACGGGTGCGTCCCTGCTCGCCCGCGCGGGCGTAGCCGGTGTCCGGGGTGAGCCGGTCGGCGAACTCCTCCTCGATCCACGTGGTCCACACCCCGAGACCGTCGCCGCCGGCGAAGGCGGGGGCGTCCAGCACTGCGCGGTGGAAGGGGATCGTGGTGGCCACCCCGTGCACCTGCAGCTCCCGCAGCGCGGTGCGGGCCCGCACGAGGGCCTGCTCGCGGGTGGGGGCGCTGACCACGAGCTTGAGCAGCAGCGAGTCGAAGGTGGTGGCCACCCGGGTGCCGCGGTGCACCCCCGAGTCCACGCGGACCCCCGGGCCCGTGGGGGTGTCCACGGCCTCGACCGTCCCGCCGGAGGGCAGGAAGCCGCGGCCCGGGTCCTCGGCGTTGATCCGGAACTCCAGGGCGTGCCCGCGCGCCGGCGGGGTCTCGAGCACCGGCAGGGGGTCCCCGGCGGCGACGGCCAGCTGGGCGCGCACGAGGTCCACGCCGTAGACTTCCTCGGTGATCGGGTGCTCCACCTGCAGGCGCGTGTTGACCTCCAGGAACGAGATCAGCCCGTCCTGGGCCACGAGGAACTCGGCGGTGCCCACCCCCACGTAGCCGGCCTCCCGGAAGATGCCCTCGGCGGCGGCGGCGATGCGCTCCCGCTGCTCGTCCGTGAGGAACGGCGCGGGGGCCTCCTCGACGAGCTTCTGGTGGCGGCGCTGCAGGGAGCAGTCCCGGGTCCCCAGCACGACGACGTTGCCGTGGGCGTCGGCCATGACCTGCGCCTCGACGTGCCGCGGCCGGTCCAGGAACCGCTCCACGAAGCACTCGCCGCGCCCGAACGCGCTCTGCGCCTCGCGGGCGGCCGAGACGAAGGCGTCCTCGACCTGCGCCAGCTCGCGGACCACCCGCATGCCGCGGCCCCCGCCGCCGTGGGCGGCCTTCACGATCACGGGCAGCCCGTGCTCCTCGGCGAAGGCCCGGGCGTCCGCGGGAGACTCGACCGGCCCGTCGCTGCCGGGCACGAGCGGGGCGCCGGCCCGCCGGGCGATCTCCCGGGCGGCGACCTTGTCCCCCAGCAGCACGATCGTCTCGGGCGAGGGGCCGATCCAGGTGAGACCGGCCTGGAGCACCGCCCGGGCGAAGTCGGCGTTCTCGGAGAGGAACCCGTAGCCGGGGTGCACGGCGTCGGCCCCGCACCGCTCGGCGACGGCGAGCACGGCCCGCGCGTCCAGGTAGGTCTCGGTGGCCGAGACGCCCTCGAGCGCGTAGGCCTCGTCGGCCAGCAGGACGTGCGGGGCGTCGGCGTCGGGGTCCGCGTAGACGGCGACCGAGGTCAGCCCCGCCTCCGCGCAGGCGTGGACGACGCGGACGGCGATCTCCCCGCGGTTGGCGATCAGGATCTTGCGCACGGTGCTACTCCAGAGGGTTCTCGGTGGCGGGACGGTCGGTCTCGGGGCGCCCGGTGGCGCCCCCGGGAACGGGCGGGACGAGCTCCGGCGCCGGGATCCGGCGGAAGCGCAGCCGGGCGCCCGGGGGCAGCTGGGCCAGCACGGCCAGGTCCTGCGGGTGCACCACCCCGATCACGGGGTACCCGCCGGTGGTGGGCGCGTCCTGCAGCAGGACGACGGGCAGGCCCGAGGGCGGGACCTGGACGCAGCCCGGCACGGTGCCCTCGCTGGGCAGCTCGTCGGTGCGGGCGCGGTCGAGCGGCCGCCCGTCGAGCCGGGCGCCCACCCGGTCGGACGAGGTGGCGAGCGCCCAGTCCTGGGCGAAGAACGACTCCACCGCCGAGGCGGGGAACCAGTCGTCGCGGGGGCCCGGCACCACCCGCACCACCGGCACGCCGGCCGGTTCGGGCAGCGGCTCGGGGGGCCGGACGGCCGTGCCCGGGGCGGGGCCGACGGGCACGGCGTCCCCGGGGCCCAGCGGGTTCGGGCCCAGTCCGGCGAGGGTGTCGGTGGAGCGGCTGCCCAGCACGGGCGGGACCGCCACGCCGCCGCGCACCGCCACGTAGGCGCGGGCGCCCGAGACGGTGGCGCCCACGGCCAGGCGCTCGCCGTCCCGCAGCGCGAACGGTGTGCCGGGCGCGGGACGCCAGGGGGCGGGGCCCTCGACGGCGAGGGGCGCCGCGGCGCCGGTGACCGCCAGGACGTGGTCCCCGTGGGCGGTGAGCTCGAGGCGGCCGAGCAGGTTCTCCAGCAGGGCCGCCCCCGCGGGGTTGCCGACGAGCCGGTTGGCGGTGGCCGCGGCGGCGGCGTCGAGGGCGCCGGAGGGGGAGACCCCCAGCGCCGCCGAGCCGGCGCGGCCGCCGTCCTGGACGAGGGTCTGCAGGCCGGGCCGGTCCACGACCAGGTGGGCGCCGCGGACCGGCGCCGGTGCGGCCGTGCGGGGGGCGACCTCGACGAGCTCGCGCACGGGCCGGTACCGCACGCGGTCCCCGGGGCGGAGCAGGGCCGGGTCCTCCCGGTCCAGGTCGAACATCCGGGCCGCGGTGCGGCCGATCAGCTGCCAGCCGCCCGGGGAGCGCCGGGGGTAGACCGCGGAGAACCGGCCGGCCAGGGCCACGGCCCCCGCCGGGACCGCGGTGCGCGGGGTGTCCCGGCGCGGGACGTCCGGCACGTCCTCGGCCGCGCAGTAGAAGAAGCCGGGGGCGAAGCCCGCGAAGGCGGCGGTCCACTCCTGCCCGGTGTGGGCGCGCACGACCCCGGCCGCTCCCAGGCCGGTGAGCTCCCCGACCGCCTCCAGGTCCTCGCCGTCGTAGACGACGTCGATGGTCACGGTCCGCGCCTCGCCCGTCCCCGCGGTCCCGCGCGGGGCCGTCAGGGCGGTGCGGACGACGTCCCGCAGGGCGGCGGGGGTGCTCGCGCGCACGACCACGGTCCGCGCCCCGGCGACGCAGTCCACCAGGCCGGGGAGGTCCGCGGCGGCGAGCCGGGCGTGCAGGGCCACGGCGTCGTGCAGGTCCGCGCACTCCACGACGGCGGCCTGCGGTCCCAGCGGGCGGACGGAGCGCTCCGCGGCGGGCGCGCTCACAGGAAGCTGCCGACGCGCAGGCCGGCCTCCTCGAGGGCGCGGCGCACGCGCTCGGCGATGGCCAGGGCGCCCGGGGTGTCCCCGTGCACGCAGATGCTCTCCGCGTCCACCGCCACGACCGAGCCGTCGACCGTCTCGACCACGTGCTCGGTGGCCATCCGGACCACGCGCGCGGCGATCTGCTCGGGGTCGTGCAGCACGGCGCCGGGCTCGGAGCGCGGGACCAGGGTGGCCTGCGGGGTGTAGCCCCGGTCGGCGAAGGCCTCGCGGACGGTGCGCAGCCCGGCCGCGCGCGCCCGGCGCTCGATCTCGGAGCCCGGCAGCACCAGCAGGGGCAGGGCCGCGTCGACGTCGCGCACGGCGTCCACCACGGCGCCCGCGTGCTCCTCGTGGTGGACGATCGCGTTGTAGAGGGCCCCGTGCGGCTTGACGTAGCGGACCTCGGTGCCGGAGGCGCGGGCCAGGGCCTGCAGGGCGCCGATCTGGTACACCAGCTGGTCGGTCAGCTCCGCGCGGGGCACGGCGATGAAGCGGCGGCCGAAGCCCTTGAGGTCGTCGTAGGAGACCTGGGCGCCCACGGTGACCCCGTGCTCGGCGGCCACGGTGCAGGTGCGGCGGGCGACCGTGGGGTCCCCCGCGTGGAAGCCGCAGGCCACGTTGGCGCTGCTGACCACGTGCAGGACGGCCTCGTCGCCGTCCATGGCCCAGGCGTGGAGGGACTCGCCGCAGTCCGCGTTGAGGTCGATGTCGGAGGGGGACATGGTGTGCTCCTTGTCACGTCGGTCCCTCCAGCATGCGCCTTCCCGATGGATTGTTCAACAATTTTTGCGGACGTGTCTTCCGAGCCGGTGCGGGACGCTCCTAGGACCAGGCTCCGGTCCGGTCGCGCAGCACCCGGTAGGCCTCCAGGACCTGGGGCGTCGGGTCCGCGGTGAACTCCTGCACCCCGGGCAGCGCCCAGGCCGGGGGCTCGTCGGCGCCGGAGAGCGCCCAGGCGGCCTGCCGCGCCGCGCCGAGGGCCACGTACTCGCTCGGGGCGGGCACGAGCACGGGCCGGCCGAGCACGGCGGGCGCCAGCCGGCGCACGGCCTCGGACTGCGCGCCGCCGCCGATCAGCACGATCCGCCGCGCGGGGACCCCGGTGGCGCGCTCGAGGGCGTCCACGCCGTCGGCCAGGGAGCACAGCAGGCCCTCCACGCAGGCCCGGGCGACGTCCTCGCGGGAGGTGGCCGAGGACATCCCGTGCAGGGTGGCCCGGGCCCCGGGGCGGTTGGGGGTGCGCTCGCCGTCGAGGTAGGGCAGCAGGGTGGTGCCGCCGGCCCCGGGGCGTGCGGCCAGGGCCAGGGCGGAGAGCCCGGCGTGGTCGACCCCGAGGAGCCGGGCCCCGAACTCCAGGATCCGCGCGGCGTTGAGCGTCGTGGCCATGGGCAGGTACCGGCCGGTGGCGTCGGCGAAGCCGGTGACCAGCCCGGTCGGATCGGCGGTGCGGGTCTCGGAGACCATCGCCGCGACCCCGGAGGTGCCGACCGAGAGGGAGACGTCGCCGGGTCCGAGCGTGACGCCGAGGGCGGCGGCCATGTTGTCGCCGGTGCCGGCGGCGAGCTGCGCCCCGCCGGGCGTGCGGCCCAGCACGGCCCGGGGGTGCGGGGCGAGCTCGGGCAGCGCCACGTCGCGGCCGAGGGCCCGGCGGGCGAGGTCGTGGCTCCACTGCTCCGTGCGGGTGGAGAAGTAGCCGGTGCCCGAGGCGTCGCCGCGGTCGGTGAAGAAGGAGGTCTTCTCGGCGTTCAGGTGCCAGGAGAGGTAGTCGTGGGGCAGCAGCACCCGGTGGGTGCGGGCGGCGTGCTCCGGCTCGTGCTCGGCCATCCAGCGCAGCTTGGTGGAGGTCATGGAGGCCACGAGCACGCTGCCGAGCTCCTCGGCGCACGCGGCCGGGCCGCCCATCTCCTCGACGAGCTCGCGGGCCTGGGGCGCCGAGCGGGTGTCGTTCCACAGCAGGGCGTCGCGCACCACGGCGTCGTGCTCGTCGAGGGCGACCATGCCGTGCTGCTGGCCGCCGACGGCCACGGCGGCGGCCTCGTCGAGGAACGGCCCGGCGGCGTCGTCGAGGGCGGCGAGCCAGGCGCGCGGGTCGACCTCGGTGCCGTCGGGGTGGGGCGCCCGGCGCCGGCCGAGGACCTCCCCGGTGGCGGCGTCGACCAGGAGGGCCTTGGTGGACTGGGTCGAGGAGTCGATGCCCAGGACGGTGGTGCGTGCCATGCGGAACCTTCGGGACGGGAGCGGAACGGGACAGGGGCGGGAACGGGGCGGCGGTGCCGCCGGAGGGGCCGGCCCGGCGCAGGGGGGCGTGCGCCGGGCCGGCCCGGGGAGGGCGCGGCGTCCGGACGGGGAGGGGCCGCGCCCGGGCGGATCAGCCGCGAGCGCCCATGAGGTGCTCGACGGCGAGCTGGTGCAGGCGCACGAAGCCGTAGTTGCGCTCCGAGGGGCCGGTGAGGTCGAGGTCCTCGTAGGCGCTGCGGTCGGCCAGGAAGGTGGTCAGGTCCTCGCCCTCCGCCAGCGTCGGCTCCGCGAGCTCGAGGACGCCGGACTGCGCCATGGCCTCCTGGACATCGGGGTCCTGGCGGAACGCGACGGCGCGCTGCTTCAGCAGCAGGTACATCTGCATGTTGGCGGCCGCCGAGTCCCACACGCCGTCGAGGTGCTCGGTGCGCGAGGGCTTGTAGTCGAAGTGGCGGGCCCCCTGGTAGGCGCCCGGCTTCGACGGGAAGCCGTTCTCCAGCAGGTCGACCGTGAAGAAGGCGCTGATCAGGTTGCCGTGGCCGAAGACCAGGTCCTGGTCGTACATCGGCCCGTTCTGCCCGTTGAGGTCGATGTGGAACAGCTTGTCGCACCACAGGGCCTCGGCGAGCCCGTGGGTGTAGTTCAGGGTGGCCATCTGCTCGTGGCCGGTCTCCGGGTTCACGCCGACCACGTCGCCGTTGTCCAGACGGTCGATGAACGCCAGCGCGTGCCCGATGGTCGGCAGGAAGATGTTGCCGCGGGGCTCGTTGGGCTTGGGCTCGAGGCCGATGCGCATGTCGTAGCCCTGGGACTTGATGTAGCCGGCCACGGTGTCGATGCCCTCCGCGTAGCGGTCCAGGGCGGCGTAGAGGTCCTTGGAGGAGTCGTACTCGGTGCCCTCGCGCCCGCCCCACATCACGAAGGTGGTGGCGCCGAGCTCGGCGGCGAGGTCGACGTTGCGCAGCACCTTGCGCAGCCCGTAGCGGCGGACCCGCCGGTCGTTGGAGGTGAAGGCGCCGTCCTTGAAGATCGGCTCGGCGAAGGTGTCGGTGGTGACCATCTCGCAGACCGTGCCGGTCTCCTCGATCGTCTGCTTCAGCCGCCCGACCAGCCGCTCGCGCTCGGCCTCGGAGGCGTCGAAGGGAATGAGGTCGTTGTCGTGGAAGGTGAAGCCCCAGGCGCCGAGCTCCGCGAGCCTGCGCACGGACTCCAGGGGGTCCAGGTCCGGCCGGGAGGCCGAGCCGAACTGGTCGCGGGCCGACCAGCCGACGGTCCACAGGCCGAAGGAGAACCGGTCCTCCGGCGAAGGGGTGACGGAGGCGGCGAGCGAGCTCGCCGGTGAGGTGACGGACATGGCGGGTCCTTTCCCAGATTGGTTAGTTACCGTTACTTACTATGGATCGTCGAGTACCGTGGGACCAGACCGGCGGCCGCTTTTTCTCGTCCGCCGCGCGACCGCGCCCGCCCCCGGCCGGTCCCGCCAGCAGCGAAGGAGACCGTCCGTGCAGTCGAGCCACCTGCGGGAGCACAACCTCTCCACCGTCCTGCGCGCGGTGGCCGGGGCGGGGGAGCCGGTCTCGCGCGCCGCGCTGGCCAAGAGCACGGGCCTCACCAAGCCGACCGTCTCGAAGCTGGTCCAGGAGCTGCTCGACGCCGGCCTCCTGGTGGAGGGGCGGCAGCCGGCCGTGCGGGCCTCGGGCCGGCCGATGATCCCGCTGAGCATCGCCCGCGGCAGCGTGCTGGGCGTCGGGCTGGAGATCGCCGCGGACCACCTGGCCTGCCTCGTCACCGACCTCGGGGGCCGGGTGCTCCACGAGGACGCCCGGTTCGGGGCGTACGCGGGGGCGTCCGTGGACGACGTGGCCGCCGCGCTGTCCGAGCTGCTCGACGACGCCCTGGCCTCCCGCCCCGACGTGCCCGTGGCCGGCATCTGCGTCTCGGTCCCCGGCCGGCTGGGCCCGGACCGGGCCACGGTGCTCTCCGCGCCGAACCTGGCCTGGCGGGACGCCCCGCTGGTCGAGCGGCTCCGGCGGCTGCCGTCCTTCCGGGGGCCCGCGCTGACGGCCGGCAACGACAGCATGCTCGCGGCGCGCACCGAGGTCCTGCGCCGGCCCGGCCAGTCCTTCCTGTTCCTGCACGGGCAGACCGGGATCGGCGGCGCCGTGGTCCTGGAGGGGCGGATCCACGGCGGCGAGCACGGCTGGGCCGGGGAGCTGGGCCACGTCACGGTCAGCCCGGCGGGGAGCTGTGCCGGTGCGGGCGGCGCGGCTGCCTCGAGGCCTACGCCAGCTACCACGCCCTGCGCGGGCGGACCGGGCTGCCGGAGGACGTCAGGATCGAGGACCTCGTGGCGGCCACGGCCGAGCGGCTGCGGAGTCGGACGGCGGTGATGGAGATGATCGGGCGGCCCCTCGGAGTGGTGCTCGCGAACTCGATGAACGTGCTGGACCTGTCCACCGTGGTGCTCTCCGGGTACTTCGCCCCGATCGCCGCGGAGCTGGAGCCCGTGCTGCGGGAGGTCGTCGAGGCCCACGCGCTGACCGCGGAGGTGGGCCCGATCGAGATCCAGCGCTCGGCGGCCGACGCCCACCCGGCGCTCAGCGGCGCGGCCGCCACGGCCCTCGAGCCGATCCTGACCGCACCGGCCCGCTGGCTCGACCGGCGCTGAGGCTCCCGCCTGCGCGCGACGGGCCCGCTCCCGGGGAGGAGCGGGCCCGTCGTGCGCGGGCGGCCCGGTCAGGGCCGTCCGGTCAGTGCGGTCCGGTCAGTGCGGTCCGGTCAGCGGAACGCGGGGTGGTGCTCCCACTTCGCGTCGCCGCCCGGCTGGGACCGGACCAGGGTCTCCTGCAGGGCGTCGTAGGCGGGCTTGCGCTCGTAGCCGCCCTCCATGGTCAGGGCGTCCCCGTAGCCGGGGAAGGTGTTCGGCACCCAGGAGTGCTCGTCGAGCACGCCCCACACGGTGAAGGAGTTGCAGTCCTCCACGGCCAGGCACGCCTCGAGGGCCATGCGGTACCAGTCGGCCTGCTTCTGCCGCAGCTCCGGGCTCATCTGCCCGTCCGCACCGACCGGCCCACGCACGTCGATCTCGGTGACGGCCGTCTCCAGGCCGAGGTCGTCGAAGCGCTGGAGGTTCTGCTGCATCCGCCCGTCGAAGCCGTACTGGAGGCCGAGGTGGGTCTGCATCCCGAAGCCGTGGACGGGCACGCCCTGGGCGAGCAGGTCCTGGATCAGGGCGTAGTAGGCGTCGGACTTCGCGTTGAGGCCCTCCACGTTGTAGTCGTTGAAGAACAGCTGGGCGTTCGGGTCCGCGTCGTGGGCCCAGCGGAAGATGTCGGCGATGATGCCCGGCCCCAGCTCGCGCAGCCAGATGTTGTCCTCCGTGCGCAGCCTCCCGCTGTCGTCGAAGATCTCGTTGGCGACCTCCCACTGCTGGATCCGGCCCTCGTAGTGGCCGACCACCGTGTAGATGTGCTCCTTGAGGACGGCGCGCAGCTCCTCCGGGGTGTGGTCCCCGTTCTCGAGCCAGTCGGGGTTCTGGCTGTGCCAGAACAGGGTGTGGCCGCGCACGACCTGCCCGTTGGCCTCGGCGAAGTCGACGATGTCGTCGGCGGGGCCGAAGTCGTACACCCCCTCCTCGGGGTGGATGAACTCCCACTTCATCTGGTTCTCGGGGGTCAGGGAGCTGAACTCCCGGGCCAGCACCGAGCGGTACTCGGGGTCGGAGGGGAAGGGCTCGGGGTAGTCGGCCGAGGTGTGGTGCCCGCCGCCGGCCACCGCGCTGCCGATGCGGAAGTCCTTCGGGGTGTTCCAGCGCAGGGTGTCCTGCTGGGCCAGGCCCGGCGGCGTGGCGGGGGGTGCGGCGCTCGCGGCCTGGGGGCCGCGGTGAGGCACAGGGCGGCGACGGCGCTCGCGGCACCGATCCGCAGGACGGGGAGTCGTCGGTTCATCTCGGGGGTTCCTTTCGAGGGGTCGTGCACGGGGACTGCAGGGGGTCTCGGACGGAGGTCGGGGCGGACCGGGGGCCGGCCACGAGGGCCGGCGCGCGGTCTCCCCAGGGGGGATCCGGAGGAGTGGACGGGGCGCGGGCCGCGCGGCGGCCCGCGCCCCGGGTTCAGGAGGCGTCGGCGGCGAGCGCGCGGTCGGCGACCTCGACGTCGACGGGGGTGGTGAGGACGCGCTCGACGTCCTCCACGTCGCGCACCGGGCCGGTGACCACGAACCGGTCCTCCAGGGGGAGGTCCTCGCTGGAGGGCCCGGCGCGCAGGACGAACTCGCCCGGCTCGACGATCCGGCGCATGGCGCGCCCGGTGAACGCGGTGCGGTCGGCGTGCAGGTGGAAGACGACCCGGGCGCTCTGCCCGGGCTCCAGGGCGATCTTGGCGAAGCCGACGAGCATCTTCACCGGCCGGACCACCTGGGCCACCGGGTCGCTCAGGTAGAGCTGGACGACCTCCTGCCCGGCCCGCTCGGACGTGTTGGTCACGGTGACGGCGGCGTCCACGGTGCCGTCGGCGCCGATCTGCGCGGCGGAGAGCTCCAGGGCGTCGTAGGAGAACGTGGAGTAGCCGATGCCGTGGCCGAACGGGTAGAGCGGCCGGGGGTCCAGGTTGGAGACCCCCTCCGCGTACCCGCCCAGGGTGGGGGTCAGGTAGGTGCCGGGCTGCCCGCCCACGTGCCGGGGGATGCCCACGGGCAGCCGCCCGGAGGGGTTCACCCGGCCGGAGAGCACCCCGGCGACGGCGTGGCCGCCCTCCTCGCCCGGCATGAAGGCCTGCACCACGGCGGCGCAGCGGTCGTCGAACGCCCCGAGGCTGTAGGGGCGGCCGGTGACGAGCACGAGGACCACCGGGGTGCCCGTGGCCAGCACCGCCTCGACGAGCTCGGCCTGCCGGCCGGGCAGGGACAGGTCCACCACGTCGCAGCCCTCCCCGGAGGTGCCCGTGCCGAACAGCCCCGCGAGGTCGCCCACGGTCACGACCGCGAGGTCGGCCTCCTCGGCGGCGGCCACCGCCTCGGCGATGCCGCTGGTGTCCGGGTCCGTGAAGTCGACGCCGCGGGCGTGGCGGAACGTGGTGCCCCCGTCCGCGAACTCCTCGGTGAGGGCGTCCACGATCGAGGTGATCTCGATGCCGGTGCCGGACTCGCCGAAGCGGGACAGGACGTGGTTGGTGAAGCTGTAGCAGCCCAGGAAGGAGCGGGGCTGGGCGGCGCTGGGGCCGATGACGGCGATCGTCCGGTCGGTGTCGCCGGAGAGCGGCAGCACGCCGTCGTTCTTCAGCAGGACGATGGACTCCTCGGCCATGCGCCGGGCCAGCCGGCGGTTGTCCGCGGAGTCGAGGTCCACGGCCCCGCCGGCGGTGCCGGGGTCGAATCCCTCGTCGAGCAGGCCGAGCTCGACCTTCTGGGTCAGCACCCGGCGCACCGCGCGGTCCAGGAGCGACTCCTCGAGGGCCCCTTCCCGCACGGCGGCGGCGAGGTCGGCGAAGCAGCTGGTCTCGGGCAGCTCGACGTCCATCCCGGCCGCGAGCGACTGCACGCCGGCGTCCCGCGGGTCGGTCGCGACGTGGTGCATGGACTCGAGGAAGCTGACGGCCCAGTAGTCGGAGACGACCGTGCCCTCGAAGCCCCACTCGTCCCGCAGCAGCGTGGTGAGCAGCTCGGGGTCGGCGGCGGGGGGGACGCCGTCGACGTCCGCGTAGGAGTTCATCACCGCGCCGACCCGCCCGATCCGCACCGCCATCTCGAAGGGCACGAGCACGACGTCGCGGAGCTCGCGCGGGCCGATCGAGACGGGGGCGTGGTTGCGCCCGGCCCGGGAGGTGGAGTAGCCGGCGAAGTGCTTGAGGGTGGCGATCACGCCGGCCTCCTGGAGCCCGCGCACGTACTCGGTGGTCAGGGCCCCCACGAGGTAGGGGTCCTCGCCGACGGTCTCCTCGACGCGACCCCAGCGGTAGTCGCGCACGACGTCGAGCACGGGGGAGAGGCCGAGGTGGACGCCCACCCCCTTCATGTCGGCGCCGATCCGCCGGGCCATGGTGCGGACCAGCTCGGGGTCGAACGCGGCGCCCCAGGCGATCGCGGCCGGGTAGCAGGTGGCCCCCAGGGTGGTGAAGCCGGTGAGGCACTCCTCGTGGGCGATCGCGGGGATCCCCAGCCGGGAGGTGCCCACGACCTGGCGCTGCAGGGTGCGCAGGTGCTCCACCCCGTCCGCCGCGGAGATCGGGGCGCTGCCGAAGGCGCGGGTGATGTGGCCCAGCCCGTGGGCGATCGCGGCCTCGAAGGTGGAGCGGTCGTTGGCGAAGGCGGACTCCATGGGGGCGGCCCCGCCGGTGGCCTCCTCCGGGTCCGGGCGCAGCCAGTAGCTGCCGAGCTGGCCGGCCTTCTCCTCGAGGGTGAGCTCCTGCAGGAGGGCGTCGACGCGCTCGCCGACGGGGCGGGACGGGTCGTTCCACACCGGGGTGCCGGGCGGGGTGCTGGACGGGGTGCTGGGCGAGGTCATGGGGTTCCTTCGGGTTGGTGGGCGCGTCACTTGCCGAAGCCGGCGGTGAGCCCGGCGACGAGCTGGCGGCGTCCGAAGACGTAGAGGACGAGGATCGGCAGCGCCGAGAGGACGACGGCGGCCAGGACGGCGGGGATGTCCGCCTGGAACTCCCCCTGGTAGGTCCACAGGGACAGCGGCAGGGTGCGCTTCTCGGAGCTCTGGGTGAGGATCAGCGGGAAGAGGAAGTTGTTCCAGCTGTTCAGCGCGTTGTAGACGCCCACGGTGGTGACGGCGGGCATGCTCAGCGGCAGCACGAGCGTGCGGAAGACCTTCCAGTCCCCGGCCCCGTCGAGGGTCATGGACTCGTAGAGCTCGTTGGGGATGTCGCGCATGAAGTTGGTCAGGATCAGGACCGTGATCGGGATCCCGGAGGCGATGCCGGGCAGGATCAGCGCCGCCAGGGTGTCGTAGAGGCCCAGCTGCACGATGATCAGGTAGATCGGGATGATCGTGGCCTGGATCGGGATGGCGATGCCCAGCAGGAACAGCCGGTTCGAGAACACGGCCAGCCCGGTGCGGCTGCGCACGATCACGTAGGACGCGAGCAGGGACAGGAACACGATCCCCGCCACCGTGCCGACGACCACCACCACGCTGTTGAGGAAGTACTGGACGAACTGGTTCTGCAGCACCGTCAGGTACGGCGTGAACGTCGGCGCCGAGGGCACCAGGGGATTGGTGGAGTAGTAGTCCTCCCGGGGCTTCGTGCTGGTGATCGCGATGTAGTAGATCGGGACGATGATGACGGCCAGCCACAGCCATCCGCCCACGGCCGCCGGGATGTTGGGGACGCCCCGGCGCCGGCGGCGGGCGGGAGCGGCGCCCCCGGGGCGGGGCTCCGCCGGGCGAGGGGCCGTGGGGCGGGTGCCCGTGCTGCCCGTGCTGTGGGGACGGGTGTCCGCAGGACGTGTGCTCATGGGGCTACGCACCTTCCGCCTGGCTCTCCATCTTGTCGGCCCCGGTGAGCCGTTGCAGGCCGAGGGCGAGCGTGAGGCCCACGGCGACGAGGATGACCGCCAGGACACTGGCCTCGCCCATCTGGTTGCTGCGGAAACCGGTCAGGTACATGTCCAGGGGCAGGATCCGGGTCGCGGTGCCCGGTCCGCCGCCGGTGAGGCTGAAGACCAGGTCGAAGTAGGTCAGCGACCCGACCAGCATCAGCGTCGAGGACGTGACGATCGTGTACTTCAGCTGCGGGAGCGTGATCGCGAAGAACTTCCGCACGGTCCCGGCGCCGTCGAGCGTGGCGGCCTCGTACATGCTCTGCGGGATCTGCCGCACGCCCGCCTGGTAGAGCAGCGAGTGGAACGGGATGAACGACCAGGAGATGACGAACACGACCACGTAGAACGCCAGGTCCGGCCGGCCGAGCCAGTCCTGCCGGAGCACGGCCGCGTCGAAGGCCTGGGACAGCCCGAAGTTCGGGTCGAGGAGGGCCTTGAAGGCGATGCCGATCGCGGCGGCCGAGAAGAGCATCGGCAGGAAGTACAGCACCGAGAGGAACTCGCGGTAGCGCTGCTGACCGGCCATGAACACCCCGAGCAGCAGGCTCAGCGGGAACTGGACGGCGTAGCTGAGCAGGGTCAGCTTCACGGTCAGCCACATCGCCTGGTGCGAGACCGGGTTCTCGAGCACCGACACCCAGTTCCCGCCCCCCGCCCACTGCGGCGTGCCGAGACCGTCCCACTCCATGAAGGACAGCACCAGCACGCCCAGCAGCGGGCCGATCGAGAAGATGCCGAAGAAGGCCAGGGCGGGGGCCAGCAGCCAGTTGCTGGGTCCCGCGCCCGCCCGGGCCCTGCGCCGGGCGGGCGCGCGCAGCAGCATCACAGCGTCCCGTTCATCGCGGTCTGGAACTGCTCGGGGGTCATCTCACCGGCGAAGACCTGGCTGAGGTTGGTCAGCAGGGCCTGGCCCTGGTCGGCCGGCAGCGCCTGGTCCCAGGAGAGCTGGAAGTGCGGCGCGTCCTGGACCATCGAGTAGGCGAAGTCGAGGTACTCGGGGTGCTCGGTCTCGTCGATCTTGTCCTCCACGCCGTCCACCGCCGGGATCAGGCCGGCGTCGAAGAGCGTGTCGACCGCCGTGTCGTCGAGGTTCATCTGCTCGAGGTACTCGAAGGCCGTCTGCTGCTCCTCCTCGCTGGCGTCCGCGGACACGGCCCAGAAGTTCGCGGGGTTGCCCACGATGTTCTGCGGGTCGCCCTGTCCGCCCTCGATCTCGGGGAAGGTGGTGTAGCCGAGGTTGCCCTCCGCGGTCCACTCCGGGGCGTCGGTGAGGAAGCTGGAGTACACCCAGCTGCCGTGCAGCATCATGGCCGCCTGGTCGGTGTGCACCAGGGCTACGTCGGCGCCCGCGTCGGCCACCACCGAGCCGTAGGCGTCGCCGAAGCCGCCGGCCTCCACGAGCTCCTGGATCTTCTCGAGCGCCTCCGTGATCGCGGGGTCGGACCAGGCGTTCTCCTCGCCGTCCACGATCGCCTGGAAGACCTCCGGGCCGCCGATCCGGTCGGTGAGGTACTGGATCCACATCAGGTACGGCCACTGGCTGGAGCCGGCCACGGAGATCGGCGTGACGCCCTCGGCCTTGAAGGCCTCCACGGCGTCCAGCATCTCCTCCCACGTGGTGGGCACCTTCACCCCGGCCTGCTCGAAGAGCTTGGTGTTGTAGTACAGGATCACCGGCTGGGTGTTGTTGTTCGGGACCGCGTAGAGCTTCCCGTCCACCGTGCCGGTCTCCAGGACGGAGTCGAGCGCGCGCTCCTCCATGCCCGGGATCTTGCCGGTCAGCTCCACCACGTCGCCGTTCTCCACGTAGCTCTCGAGGTTGTCCCCGCCCCAGTTGTAGATCAGCGTCGGGGCGTTGCCCGAGCCCACGCTGGTGCGGATCTTCTCCTTGAACGCGTCGTTGGCGAAGTACTCGGCGGTGATGGGCTCCTCCGCGTGCGCGTCGTTCCACTCCTGGAATGAAGTGCGGAAGGTCTCCTCCGCGCCGCCGGTCAGGGTCCAGGCGCTGGCGCCGGCGGCCTGGCCCGGCTGCGCGCCGCCGCCGCACCCGGCCAGGGTCAGGGCCGCGGCGCCCACGAGCGCGATGCGGGACAGCGACCGCCGGGAGAACGGGGTCCACAGGGCGGGGGCGGTGCGGCGGGTGCGGTCGGTGGTCATGGCGTGCTCCTCAGCGTCCGGTGATGCATTGCGCTTACGAAACTTTTCGTATAGCGTTTCGTTGCGAGAAGCGTAAGTGGCCTGTTTCACACCCGTCAACCCCTGGGTGTGAGCTGAGCCACTACATTTGACGTAACGAAACGTTTCGCCGTGCACCGCAGGGTGCCCGACGTCCGAGGAGCCGGCCGCATGAAGAGAACGACCCTGAGCGAGGTCGCCGCACAGGCCGGGGTGTCCAAGGGCACCGTCTCGAAGGTGCTCAACGGGCGCCCCGACGTGGGGGAGGACACCCGGGAGAAGGTCCGGGCCGCGGCCGCGGAGCTGGGCTACACGGGCGCCGCCGCGCGGCGCCCCCGCCCGGCGATCGTGCTGGTGTTCGACACCCTGGAGAGCAACTACTCGCTCCAGGTCATGGCCGGTGCCGTGGACGCCTGCGGGCGCGCCGACGCCGACCTGCTGCTGAACGCCCTGCCCGCCCTCGAGCAGGGCGACCTCCCGCCCTTCTCCGACGACTGGTTCGCGGTCTGCGGCCGGAAGGGGGAGACGGCGGTCGTGGCCGTGACCACGCCCCTGACCGCGGAGCAGGTGGCGGCGGCGGCCCACGCACAGGTCCCGCTGGTGGCCATCGACCCGGTCAACAGCCTGCCCTCCACGGTGCCGAGCATCGGCTCCACGAACTGGGCCGGGGGCTACGCGGCCACCACGCACCTGGCCGAGCTCGGGCACCGACGGATCGGCCACCTCGCCGGCGCCGGCGGATCGGTCCCGGCGCGCGAGCGCCTGGCCGGGTACCGCAGCGCCCTGGAGAGCGCGGAGCTCCCGCGCGAGCCCCGGCTCGTGGCGGGGGACGGCTTCAGCTACGAGGCCGGCTTCGCCGCCGCCCAGCAGCTGCTCGCGCTCGAGGACCCGCCGACCGCGCTGTTCGCCGCGTCCGACGAGGCCGCGCTGGGCGCGTTCGAGGCGGCGCGGCAGGCGTCCCTGCGGGTGCCCGAGGACCTGAGCGTCGTGGGCTTCGACGACACGCTGATCGCCCGCTGGGCCTCGCCGAAGCTGACCACGGTGCGCCAGCCCCTGCACGCCATGGGGGAGATGGCGGTCGAACGGGCGCTCGCCCTGCTGGCCGGCGGGTCCCGCCGCACCCACCCGCTGCAGCTGCAGACCTCGCTGGTCGAGCGGTCCTCGACCGCCCCGCCCCGCCCGGCCTGAGCGCTCAGCGCTCCTGCACCGCGCGGTCCCGCCCGGCCTGCCAGCCGAAGACCGCGGCGAGGGCGCCGACCACGGCGAACATGACGCCGGCGGCGGCGAAGCCGCCGGTGGCGTGCAGCAGCTGCCCGACTAGGAAGGTGCCCGAGGAGCCCAGGCCGTAGCCGACGCCCTGCATCATCCCGGACAGCCGCACAGCCATGGTGGCGCTGCGGGTGCGCAGGGCGATCATGGTCAGGGCCACGGCGGTCAGGGCGCCCTGGCCCAGCCCCAGCAGCCCGGTCCAGACCCAGATCAGCTCGAGGGGGCCGAAGATCGAGAGCACGAACCCGCCGCCGGCCATCAGCGCCACCACGGCGTTGAGGACCCGCTGGTCGGCCAGACGCACCGCCAGGGCCGGGGCGAACAGCGAGCCGGTCATCTGCAGCAGGATGGACACCGCCACGATCACCCCCGCGGTGGCCCCGTCGACCCCCCGTTCGCGCAGGATGGGGGCGAGCCAGGCGAAGACGCTGAAGGACATCATCGCCTGGAAGACCATGAACCCGGTGATCTGCCAGGCCACCGGCGACCGCCAGGGGCTGTCCCCGCCGCCGCCCGCGGCCGCGGCCGGGGGCGCGGGGATGCGGTGGCGGGCCGCCACCGGGAGCAGGAGCAGGACCACCAGGGCGGCCGGTGCCGCCCACCCGGCCAGGCCCGCCCGCCAGGAGCCCGTGGCCTGGAACAGCGGGTAGGTCAGCCCTGCCCCGAGCGCGGCGGAGGCGGCGATGGCGGTGGTGTAGAGCCCGCTCATCAGCCCGAGGCGGTGGGCGAAGTCCCGCTTCACGATCGAGGGCAGCAGCACGTTGCCCACCGCGATCGCCGCCCCGCAGGCCAGGGTGCCGGCCAGCAGCAGCGGCACGGTGGCGCCCGCGGGCAGAGGCAGCCCGCGGGCGGCCAGCCCGGCGGCGAGCAGCACCATGGCCCCCAGCAGCACGGTCTCCGCCCCGTACCGGCGGGCCAGCCGCGGGGCGAGCGGGGCGAACACCCCCAGCAGCGTCACCGGGGCCGTGGTCAGCACGGTCACCGCCCA
Source organism: Kocuria sp. CNJ-770 (assembly GCF_001942375.1). Taxonomy (NCBI): domain Bacteria; kingdom Bacillati; phylum Actinomycetota; class Actinomycetes; order Micrococcales; family Micrococcaceae; genus Kocuria; species Kocuria sp. CNJ-770. Next base: position 27,900 of record NZ_MKJW01000082.1, on the reverse strand, counting down.
GGAGGGCAGGCCGGCCACGGCGGTGATCTCCGGCAGGATTGCGGCGAAGCTGGAGAAGACCGTGCGCAGGTTCAGCCCCACCAGCACCACGCAGACCCCCAGGTAGAGCAGGGCCCGGCGCGAGGTCGGAGTGGGGGCCTGCTGCACGGCGGACGGGGTGGGCACGGGCGGTCTCCTCGGGCGTCAGGGGCTGGTCCGGTGCCACGAGGCCCGGGCCGGGTCCAGGGTACGACGGGAGCCCTCGGTCCTCGCGCGTTCCCGGCCGCCCCGCCCGGGCGGGCCGTGGCGTCAGCGCAGGAGCAGGCCGGCGAGGAGGACGGCCGGGAAGGACAGGAACGAACTGAGGAGGATGATGTCGCGCCCCGCGTCGGCGGGCATCCGGAACTGGGACGAGAAGAGGAACACGTTCTGGGCCGTGGGCAGGGCCGCCATGACGACGACCCCCAGCAGCTCGGTGCCGCCCAGGCCGAAGCCGAAGCGGGCGATCCCCCACGCCACGACCGGCATGAGCGCGACCTTGACCAGCGTCCCGCCGATCACGTCCGGCACCAGGGCACGGGTGCGGAACGGCCGCTGCCCGTGCAGGCTCATGCCGAACAGCAGGAGCAGCAGGGGGATGGACGCCTCCCCGAGCATCTCCAGGGGGACCCAGAGCACCTCGGGCACCGTCAGTCCGGTGGAGGAGAGCAGCACCCCCAGCGCGGTGCCGATCGTCACCGGATTGGCGACCGAGCGCAGGATCGTGCGCCCGGTCGACGTGCCGGTCGGCGCCCCGGTCCGGGCCGGGGTCCTGGCCGCCGTCGCCGCGCCCGGACCGGCGCGCCGGGACGGGCGGGTGACCCACGAGAACACGAGGAGGTACGCCGGCGCCACGACCAGCAGCTGGGCGAGCAGGACCGAGACCACGGGGGCGGCGCTGCCCACCGCGTAGAGGGCGATGGGCAGTCCGATGTTCCCGGCGTTGACGTAGGAGGAGGCCATCGCGCCGACCGCCGTGCGCGCCGCCCCGCGGCGCAGCAGCGCACCGCTGTACAGGGCGAAGACCGCCCCCGCCACCGCGGCGGTGACGAGGGCGATCGGGGTGTAGACCCTGAGCACGGCCCCGAGGTCGGTGCCCGCGACGAGCACCAGCATCAGCGCCGGGTTGGTGAGGTAGTAGACGACAGGGGTGAGGCCCGCACGCATGGTGCGGGCCTCACCGGGCAGCAGCGCGGAGGTGGCGAAGCCGAGCAGCGCGATCACGGCGACCACGCCGAAGCCCAGCAGCACCCCCGTCATCCGGTTCTCGGCCCCCGGTTCAGCGGACCAGGCAGGGCCGCTTGGGGTCGAAGCTCCAGCCCTCGATCAGGTACTGCATGGCCGCGGCGTCGTCGCGGGCGCCGAGGCCGTGCTCGAGGTAGAGCTCGTGCGCCTCCGCCAGGCGCTCGCGGTCCAGCGCCACGCCGAGCCCCGGGGCGGCCGGGACCTCGATCGCGCCGTCCCGGATGCGCAGCGGCTCCTGGGTGAGGCCCTGGCCGTCCTGCCAGATCCAGTGGGTGTCCAGCGCGGTGATCTCCCCGGGGGCCGCCGCGCCCACGTGGGTGAACATGGCCAGCGAGATGTCGAAGTGGTTGTTCGAGTGGGAGCCCCACGTCAGGCCGAACTCGTGGCACAGCTGCGCCACGCGCACGGACCCGGCCATCGTCCAGAAGTGCGGGTCCGCCAGGGGGATGTCCACGGCGTTGGACCGCACCGCGTGGGACATCTCCCGCCAGTCGGTGGCGATCATGTTCGTGGCCGTGCGCAGCCCCGTGGCCCGCCGGAACTCCGCCATCACCTCGCGGCCCGAGAACCGGCCCTCGGCCCCGCACGGGTCCTCCGCGTAGGCGACGACGCCCTGCATCCGCCGGCCCAGCCGCACCGCCTCCTCCAGGAGCCAGCCGCCGTTGGGGTCCAGGGTCACCCGCGCCTCGGGGAAGCGCTCCTTGATCGCCGTGACGGCGTCGACCTCCACGTCCCCGGCCTGGACGCCGCCCTTGAGCTTGAAGTCCGTGAAGCCGTAGCGCTCCTTCGAGGCCTCGGCCAGGCGCACCACCGCCTCCGGGGTCATGGCCTGCTCCCGGCGCACCCGCGCCCAGGCGTCCGCGCCGTCCGGCTCCCGCAGATAGGGCAGGTCGGTGCTGTCCGGGTCGCCCACGAAGAACAGGTAGCCCAGCATCGGCACGGCGTCCCGCTGCCGGCCGTCCCCGAGCAGCTCCGCCACGGGCACGCCCAGGAACTGCCCGTGCAGGTCCAGCAGCGCGGACTCGACGCCGGTCACCGCGTGCACCGTGGTGCGCAGGTCGAAGGTCTGCAGCCCCCGGCCCCCGGCGTCGCGGTCGGCGAACGTCGTGGCGATCCGGCGCAGCAGGGTGCGGAACAGGGCCACCGGCTCCCCGGTGATCAGGGACCCGGCCTCCTCGATGGTGGCGCGGATCTTCTCCCCGCCGGGCACCTCGCCCAGGCCGGTCCGCCCGTCCGAGTCCGTCACGATCACGACGTTGCGGGTGAAGAAGGGGCCGTGGGCGCCGGAGAGGTTCAGCAGCATGGAGTCGTGCCCGGCGACCGGCACGACCTCCACCCGGGCGACGGTCGGCTGGGTGCTCATGCCTGCTCACCCGCGGAGTCCCCGGCCAGCTGGATGCGGCCGTCGACCCGCCGGTTGAGCTGCCAGGGGTTGGCGGCCTGCACCGGGGCGGGCAGCAGGGCGTCGGGGATGTTCTGGTAGGCCACCGGGCGCAGGAACCGCTCGATCGCGAGGGTGCCCACGGAGGTGGTCCGCGAGTCGGAGGTCGCCGGGAACGGGCCGCCGTGGACCATGGCCTCGCCCACGTCGACGCCGGTCGGCCAGCCGTTGGCGAGGATCCGCCCGACCTTGCGCTCGAGCACCGGCAGCAGCGGGGCGGCGGTGGGGAAGTCCTCCTCGGACAGGAACAGGCTCGCGGTGAGCTGGCCCTCCATGCGGCGGGCGGCAGCCACCAGCTCCTCGGCGGACCCGTAGCGGATCACCAGGGAGGACGCGCCGAAGATCTCCTCCTGCAGCACCGGGTTGGACAGGAAGGTGGGGACCTGCGTGCCGAAGACCACGGGGGCCGGGGCGTTCTCGGTGGATCCCTCCTTGCCCCGGGCCACGACCTCGACCCCGTCCTGCGCGGCCAGGGCGTCGATGCCCTCCTGGCACGAGCGGGCGATGCCCGGGGTGAGCATGGTCGCGCCCTCGGCGCCGGCCAGCGCCCGGTCCACGGCGGCGAGGAACGCGTCCCCGGCGGGACCCGCGGGGACGAACAGCAGGCCCGGGTTGGTGCACAGCTGCCCGGAGGAACCGGTCAGGGAGGTGACGTAGGCGCGGGCGAACTCGTCGGCGTCGCCCTTCAGGGCGGAGTCGAAGAGGAAGACCGGGTTGATGGAGCTCATCTCCGCGTAGACGGGGATCGGCTCCGGGCGGGCGGCGGCCGTGGCCATGAGCGCGGTGCCCGCACCGCGGGACCCGGTGAAGCCGACGGCCTTGACGGCGGGGTCCTTGGCCAGGGCCTGGCCGATGCTCGCGCCGGGGCCGTAGACCAGGGAGAAGACGCCGGGGTGCAGGCCGGCCTCGCGCACGGCCTCGGTCAGGGCGCGGCCCACGATCTCGCCGGTGCCGGGGTGGGCGTTGTGGGCCTTGAAGATCACGGGGCACCCCGCGGCCAGCGCCGACGCCGTGTCACCGCCGGCCGTGGAGAAGGCGAAGGGGAAGTTGCTGGCGCCGAAGACGGCCACCGGGCCGAGGGGCACCTTGCGCTGGCGCAGGTCCGGGCGGGGCAGCGGGGTGCGCTCCGGCAGGGCCGGCTCGATGCGCACGCCGCGGTGGTCGCCCTGGCGCACGACGCGGGCGAAGAGCCGCAGCTGGCCGGTGGTGCGCGCCAGCTCGCCCTGCAGGCGCGGCTTCGGCAGCCCGGTCTCCGTCGACGCGCGGTCCACCAGCTCCGGGCCGGCGGCCTCGATGTTGGCGGCGATCTTCTCGAGGAAGCTCGCGTGGGTCTCCGGGTCGAGGCTGCTGAAGGACTCGAAGGCCTGCTCGGCCGCGGCCGTGGCCTCGGCGAGCTGGGCCTCGTCGATCAGGGTGTAGGCCGGCCCGAGCTCGGCGTTGGTCGCCGGGTCGATGCCGTGGGTGGTGCCCGCGTTGCCGGGGGTCTCCCGGCCCGCGATGATCGAGTGGCCGGACAGGGTGGTGGTCTGGGTGCTCACGGACATGGATTTCCTTCGCTGTCTGTGCTGCGGTCGGGTGGACGGGGCTCGGCCGGGGCCTCAGGCCCGCTGGAGGCTGGTGCCCGAGGTCGTGGCGCTGCTGGTCTCGATGAGGGTCTTGAGGTCGGCGAGGTCGGTGGCGGTGAGGTCCTGCAGCGGGGGGCGGACCCCGCCGGCGTCGCGACCCACGGCCTTGAGCCCGCCCTTGATGATCGACACCCCGTAGCCCTTGGCCCGATCGCGGATCTGCAGGTAGGGCAGCACGAACCGGTTGAGCTTCTCGGTCACCGCCGCCCGGTCCTGGGCGCGCACGTCGGCGTAGAAGGCCAGGGCGAACTCCGGGACGAAGTTGTACATCGCCGAGGAGTAGGTGCTCATCCCCAGCTGCAGCAGCGGCAGGGCGAAGGTCTCGGCGGTGGGCAGCCCGCCGAGGTAGAACAGCCGGTCCCCGTTGGCGGCGTAGACCTTGGTGAGGTGCTCGATGTCGCCGATGCCGTCCTTGAACCCGATGAAGTTCTCGTGCCGCTCGGCCAGCCGGGCGATGGTCTCGGCGGAGTAGACGGCGTTGGCCCGGTTGTAGGCGATCACGCCCAGGTCGGTGGCCGCGCACACCGCGCTGGCGTGGGCGAGCAGGCCCTCCTGGTCGGCCTCGGTGAGGTAGGGCGGCAGCAGCAGCAGTCCCTCGGCCCCGGCGGCGGCGGCGTCGGTGGCGTTGCGGATGGCCTGGGCGGTGTTGCCGGCGGCGGGGGCGAGCACCGGGACGGTGTCCCCGACCTCGGCCACGGCCGCGGCCACCACGGTGGCGGTCTCCTCCACGGTGAGGGAGAAGCCCTCCCCGGTGCCGCCGGCGGCGAAGAGCCCGGCCACGGGGTAGGAGGCCTGCCAGGCCAGGTGCTGGCGGTAGGTGTGCTCGTCGAAGAGCAGGTCGGCGTCGAACGCGGTCACGGGGAAGGACAGCAGGCCGTCCTTGAGCCGAGCGGCGAGTTCCTGCGGAGTGTGCTGAGCCACGGTCGTCGTCCTTCGTGTCAGGCGTGGGGGCGGAGTGCCCGGGAATCACGTCTCACCCTAGGAAGGGGCGTCGATGCCTGTCCAAGCCCATTTGTGAATGGTCTGATGCCACCAGGGTATTGAGGGACGTGCTCAGTGCAGCTGCGTGCGCAGCAGCTCGAGCAGGTGGTGCAGGGCAGGGTTGCGGGACTGGCGGTCCCACAGGGCGTGCAGCTCCACCGAGTCCGAGGAGCTGCTCGAGAGCCGGAGATAGGCAACACCGGGGATGCCCAGGAGGCGGGCGGACTCGGGGACGAAGGCGAGCCCACGTCCGGCGGCCACGAGCGCGACCATGGTGAGGACCTGACTGACGGTGTGGACGACGTTGCGGTGCTCCACCTCCACGAGTCGCACCACGTGGTCGTAGAAGTACCGCGCCTTGGTGGGGGAGTGCATGATCAGCGGCAGGTCCTTGAGATCGGCCGAGGTGACGGGGTGCTTGAGCGCGGTCAGGGGGTGGTCGGCCGGAACGGCCACGAGCAGGTCCTCGGCGAGCAGCAGCTGCGACTCGAAGACCTCCGTGTCGAAGGGCGGCCGGGCCAGTCCGAGGTCGAGGTCCCCGTCCTGGAGGGCGTGCAGCTGCTCGCTCGTCACCAGCTCCTGCAGATCGACGTCGCGTCCGGCAGCACCTGCTCGATCTCGCTCAGCAGCGGGCCGAGCAGGCTGAAGCCGGAGGCGGCCGTGAAGCCGATGCGCAGCACCCCCGACCGCCCGGCGGCGATCCGGCGCGCCAGCAGCGGGGCACGGTCGGCCGCGACCACCAGCTTGCGCGACTCCACCAGGAACGCCCGTCCGGCGGCGGTGAGGGCCACGCGACGGTTGTCCCGCTCCAGGAGCTCCACGCCCAGCGTCTTCTCCAGCTTCTGGATCTGCCGGCTCAGCGGGGGCTGGGTCATGTTGAGCCGCGCCGCCGCGCGGCCGAAGTGCAGCTCCTCCGCGACGGCAATGAAACTCCGCGCCTGGTCAAGAGTGAACATCATGTCCTTCGGGTATTACTCAATGCACGAATGGGCTTGGACACGCATCGTAGTCTCTTCCTAGTCTCAAGTCTCACATCGCCTGTGACTGCACTCACAGCACTGCGCCCCCGGCGACTCCGCCGGAGCGCCCCGTCCTTCCCAGTGTCAGGAGCTCCCATGAAGAAGACATCGCTGCGCCAGGTCCTGGTCGGCGCGACCGCGGCGACCTCGTTGCTCGCCCTCACCGCGTGCGGGGGCAACGTCGGCGGCGGGTCCGCCGGCGCCGGCGAGGAGTTCCCCTCGGAGCCCATCACCCTGACCGTCGGCCAGGCGGCGGGCGGCTCCACCGACCTCATCGCCCGTGCCGTGGCCGACGCCGCCGCGGTGGACCTCGGCGTCCCGATGCCGGTCGTCAACCAGCCCGGCGCCAACGGCGCCCTCGCCACCCAGGAGGTCGCCGGCACGGCGCCCGACGGGCAGAACCTGGTCCTGCTCAACGCCTCGCTGATCACCATCACTCCCCTCGCCGTGGGCGAGGAGGAAGCCGTGTCCCTGGACGACCTCGAGGTGCTCAAGGGCCTCTCCCAGGACGACTACGTCATGGTGGCCAGCAGCGAGTCCGGCTTCGAGAACCTCGACGACGTGAAGAACGCCTCCGGCTCCTTCAGCTACGGCACCACCGGCGTGGGCACGGGCTCCCAGCTCGCCCAGACCGTGCTGTTCGCCCAGGCCGACATCACCGGCACCGAGGTGCCCTTCGACTCCGGCGCCCCGGCGCTGACCGCCGTGCTCGGCGACCAGGTGCAGGTCGCCACCGTCCAGATGGGCGAGGCGAAGCCGCAGATCGACGCCGGTGAGGTGACGCCCATCGTGGTGTTCTCCGAGGACCGCAACGAGTTCCTGCCCGACGTGCCCACCGCGGTGGAGTCCGGCTACGACGTGCCGGTCTCCCAGTACCGGGCCGTGGCCGCCCCCGAGGGGCTCCCGGACGACGTGAAGGCGCGGCTCGTCGAGGCCTTCGACGCCGCCGTGGCCTCGGAGACCTACCAGGACTTCAACGAGCAGAACCTGCTCACCCCGTGGGAGGTCTCCGGTGAGGAGGTCGAGCAGGAGTGGACCGAGCTCGCCGACCGCTACCAGCAGCTCGTCGAGGAGTACGACATCTCCCTCGCCGAGTAGGAAGGACCTCCGCGCCGCCATGTCGACCACCACACCCAGGAGCGTCCCCATGAAAGATCCCCGTACCGACGACCGCCCCCAGGTCACCGAGGTCCTGGTCGACGCGGACGCCGCCGCCGAGGACCTCACCCCGGAGCAGCTCGCCGCCGAGTGGGAGGCCGAAGGGCCCCCGCCCGGCGGACGGGCCGCGGCGCTCGGGTCGACACTGGCGGTCACGGCGCTCGCCGCCGCGGCGGCGCTGCTGTCCCTGGGCATGGGGCTGGGCACCCCGCAGCAGCCGGCCCCCGGCATGTGGCCGTTCCTGGTCAGCGTGGTGGCCGTGGTGATCGGCCTGAGCCACCTCGTCACGGGGCGGCGCGGGGGCGAGGGCGAGAAGTTCACCCGGGAGTCGCTGCTGGCCGTCTACGGCTTCGTGACGCTGGTCGGGCTGGTGCTGCTCATGCCCGTGATCGGGTTCGAGATCCCCTCCCTGCTCCTGTCCTTCGTCTGGATGAAGTTCCTGGGCGGTGAGACGTGGCGGGCGGCGACCCTTTACTCCGTGCTCGTCGTCGTCGCGTTCTACCTCGTCTTCATCACTGCCCTCGGCACGTCGATCCCGCACCTGTTCTGACGGCCGCCGCTCCCGGCGGCCACCGACCAAAGGCTCCCGCATGGACTTCCTGCAACCCGCCCTGGACGGCTTCGGCGTCGTCCTCCAGCCGACCAACCTCCTGTACTGCCTGATGGGCGTGGTCATCGGCATGCTGATCGGCGTGCTGCCGGGCCTCGGCCCGGCCGCGACCATCGCCATCCTGCTGCCGCTGACCTACGGCATCGAACCGGTCACGGCGATCATCATGCTCGCCGGCATCTTCTACGGCGCCCAGTACGGCGGCACGATCACCTCGGTGCTGCTCCGGCTGCCCGGGGAGGCCAGCTCCGTGGTCACGGTCTTCGACGGCTACATGATGGCCAAGCAGGGCCGAGCCGGCACCGCCCTGGGCATCGCCGCGATCGGGTCCTTCATCGGCGGCACCGTCGCCATCGTCGGCCTGACGTTCCTCGCCCCGGTGGTGGCCGGCTTCGCCCTCGACTTCGGCCCGCCCGAGTACACGGCCCTGGCCCTGCTCGGGATCCTGCTGGTGGCGACCATCAGCAACGGCAACAAGGCCAAGGCGCTCATCGCCGCCTGCTTCGGGCTGCTGCTGGCCACGGTGGGCCGGGACGTCTTCACCGGGGCCGAGCGGCTGACCTTCGGCAACCTCAACCTCGCCGACGGCATCGACTTCGTGCCCGTCGCGATGGGCCTGTTCGGCCTCGGCGAGATCCTGCACAACCTGGAGGAGCGCCACCGGGCAGCCAAGGCCCCCGACAAGGTCTCGAACGTCTGGCCCTCCCGGGCCGACCTCAAGCAGTCCTCCGGGGCCATCGGCCGCGGGTCCGTCCTGGGCTTCTTCCTCGGCATCCTCCCCGGCGGCGGCGCCACGATCTCCTCGATGGCCGCCTACGCGATGGAGAAGAAGCGCGCCAAGCAGCCCGAGCGGTTCGGCCGGGGGGCGGTCGAGGGCGTCGCCGGGCCCGAGACGGCCAACAACGCCGCGGCCACCAGCTCCTTCATCCCGCTGCTCACCCTGGGCATCCCGGCCAACGCCACGATGGCCTGATGTTCGGCGCCCTGCTGATCCAGGGCGTCACGCCCGGCCCGCAGCTCGTCCAGCAGGACCCGGAGCTGTTCTGGGGCGTCGTCAACTCGATGTACATCGGCAACATCCTGCTGCTGATCATGTCGATCCCGCTGATCGGGATCTTCGTGCGCATCCTGCGGGTCCGGGGCGCCATCCTGGCGCCCATCACGGTCCTCATCACGATGCTGGGCGCCTACACCATCAACAACTCGATGTTCGACGTCATGCTGGTGGTCGTGTTCGGCGCGGTCGGCTACCTCATGAAGAAGTACGGGTTCGAACCGGGCCCGCTGGTGCTGGCCTTCGTCCTCGGCTCCCTGCTCGAATCCAACCTGCGCCGGTCCCTGCTGGTCTTCGAGGGGGACGCCAGCGGGTTCTTCACCCGGCCCATCTCGGCGACCCTGCTGCTGCTGTTCGTGCTGGTCGCCGTTCTGCCCCTCGTCCAGTCCGCCGTGCGGCGCCGTCGGTCCCCGGAATCCTCCGCGGAGTCCGCCGACGACGCCGACCGCACCCCCGTCAAGGAGAACGCATGAGCATCCTCGTTGGTTACGTCCCCACCCCCGTCGGAGAGGCCGCTCTCCGGGCGGCCGTCGAGGAGGCCCGCCTCCGCGAGGAGCCGCTGCTGGTCGTCAACTCGGTCCGGGAGGGCGCCCTGGCAGACCCGACCGTGGCCTCCGACGACGACCTCCGGCGCGTCACGGACGCGGCGGCCGCCGCCGGGGTGGCCTGCACCGTCCTGCAGCCGTCCCACCGCAGCGACCTGGCCGAGGAGATCCTCGACCTGGCCCGCGAGCACGACGTCTCCCGGATCGTCATCGGGCTGCGCCAGCGCACGCAGGTGGGCAAGTTCATCATGGGCTCCCACGCCCAGCGGATCCTGCTGCAGGCCGACCGCCCGGTCCTGGCCGTCAAGGCCCCCGACGCGCACCTCTGAGCACCCGCGGCCGCCCCCGAGGTGCCGCTGCCGGCCCGCGCCGGCAGCGGCACCTCGTCCGTTCCCCGGGTCAGGCGCTCTCGCGCCGCACGAGCTCGCCCACGACGTGCTCCACCCGGGGGGCGTCGCCGCTGAGCGCGATGTCCGCGGCCGTCTCCCCGATCTCCTCCAGCGGGAAGCGGACCGTGGTCAGCGCCGGGGAGAAGTCCCGCAGGTTCGGGATGTCGTCGAACCCGGCCACCCAGAGGTCCTGCGGCACGTGCAGCCCCGCGTGCCGCAGGGCCGCGATCGCGCCGAGCGCCATGACGTCGTTGGCGGCGACGAGCGCGAGCCCGCGCAGGCCCTCGGCACCGAGGCGCCCCACGAGGTCGCGGATCGACTCGTAGCCGCCCTCACTGTCGAAGCCGTGTACGGTCTCCACCTCGGCCGTCAGCCCCGCCCTGGTCAGGGCCGCCCGGAACCCCGCGCGCCGCTCGGCCGCCGTGGTGAGATCGTCCGGCCCGCCGAGGAAGGCGAACCGGGTCCGCCCGGCCGCGACCAGCATGCCGGTCAGGTCCATCCCCGCGCTGCGGTTGTCGATCGTGACCGCCCCGGCGCCCTCCAGCCAGTCCTGGCCGATGGTCACCACGCGGCCGCCGTTCTTCTGGTAGCGCTCGAGCTCCGCGAGCAGCCGCGGGTCGATGCTCTCCCGGCGTGAGCCGGCCATGATGATGGCGTCGGTGCGGTGGGCGGCGAAGGCGGACACCGCGTCGAGCTGGTCGGTGCCGCTGGTGGCGGCCAGCAGCAGCTGGTGCCGGTGGGCCCGGGCCCGGCGCTGCACCCCCTTGGCGATCGAGGAGAAGTAGGGGTCGGCGATGTCGTGCACCACGAGCCCGACGAGCCCGGTGGTGGAGCGGGCCAGCGCCTGGGCCTGCGCGTTGGCCACGTAGCCGAGGGTCTCCGCGGCCAGGCGCACGCGCTCCGCGATCTCCTCCGCCGGCCGCCGGTCCGAGCCGTTGAGCACCCGGGAGGCGGTGGCCAGGGACACCCCGGCCTCCCGCGCCACCTGGGACAGGGTCACTGCGCTCATCGTGCGGTCCTGCTTCCTCCCCGCTGCCGTCGGGCCTCTGGTGTCACCGGTCGTGAAGTCCGCGCCGGGAATGTGTTGACAGTCACACTGGAGCAACTCTAGAGTGGAAAGCGCTTTCCTGCAAATCTCCCAACCGTTTGGAGTGGACGATGTCCCAACCCCGAGTCCTACGCATCGCCATGAACGGCGTCACCGGCCGCATGGGCTACCGGCAGCACCTGCTGCGCTCGATCCTGCCCATCCGGGACCAGGGCGGGATCACGCTGCCCGACGGCAGCCGCGTCACCGTCGAGCCGATCCTCGTGGGCCGCAGCGCCGCGAAGCTCGAGGAGCTGGCCCGCCGGCACGGGGTCGAGCACTGGAGCACCGATCTCGACGCCCTCATCGCCGACCCCACGGTGGACATCGTCTTCGACGCCTCCATGACCAGCCTGCGAGCGAGCACCCTCCGGAAGGCCATGTCCGCCGGCAAGCACGTGTTCACCGAGAAGCCGACCGCCGAGACGCTGCGGGAGGCCGTGGAGCTCGCGCGCGTCGGCCGGGAGAGCGGGGTGACCGCCGGGGTGGTCCACGACAAGCTCTACCTGCCCGGCTGGTGAAGCTGCGCCGGCTGGTGGACGAGGGCTTCTTCGGCCGGATCCTCTCCGTGCGCGGGGAGTTCGGCTACTGGGTCTTCGAGGGCGAGCACCAGGAGGCCCAGCGCCCCTCGTGGAACTACCGGCGCGAGGACGGGGGCTCGATGACCACGGACATGTACTGCCACTGGAACTACGTCCTGGAGGGGATCGTGGGCCCGGTGCGGTCGGTCACCTCCACGGCGGTGACGCACATCCCCGCCCGCTGGGACGAGCAGGGCCACGAGTACCCGGCCACCGCCGACGACGCCGCCTACGGCGTCTTCGAGTGCGAGACGCCCGCCGGGGACCCCGTGATCGCGCAGATCAACTCCTCCTGGGCCGTGCGCGTGTACCGCGACGAGCTCGTGGAGTTCCAGGTGGACGGCACGCACGGCTCGGCCGTCGCCGGGCTGACCAAGTGCGTGGCCCAGCAGCGCGCCCACACGCCCAAGCCGGTGTGGAACCCGGACCTGCCCGTCACCGAGTCCTTCCGGGACCAGTGGCTGGAGGTGCCCGCCAACGCCGAGCTGGACAACGGCTTCAAGGCGCAGTGGGAGGAGTTCCTCGCCGACGTCGTCGCCGGGCGCGAGCACCGCTTCGGTCTGCTCTCGGCCGCCCGCGGCGTCCAGCTCGCGGAGCTGGGCCTGCAGTCCTCGGCCGAGCGCCGCACCGTCGACATCCCGGAGCTGGAGCTCACCCCGGAGGCCGGCGAGGACGCGGACCGGGCGGCGGACCCCGAGACCGCCGGAGCGCTCCGGTGACCGCCGTGCACCTGCCGGACGGCACCGGCTCCCGCACCGAGCACGTGCTCTCCGAACCGGGGGCCTGGACCCGCCCGCAGGCCCCGATCGGCTCGCGCAGGGCCTATGCCGCGGCGCACGTCGTCCCGCACGTCCTCGGGGACAACACCCCCGGGGCGCCGGCGCAGCTGGACTGGGACGCGACCCTGGGCTTCCGCCACGACGTCTGGTCCTACGGGCTGGGCGTGGCCGACGCCATGGACACCGCCCAGCGGGGCATGGGCCTGGACTGGCCTGCCACCCAGGAGCTGATCCGCCGCTCCACCGCCGAGGCGGCCGCCGCGCTGACCGCCGGGCACGCCGGCCTGCGGGGCCGCACGGTGCGCGACCTCATCGCGTGCGGAGCCGGCACGGACCAGCTGGACCCGGCCGGGATCGTCCCGGGCGAAGCCGGGCTGCAGGCCGTCGAGGCCGCCTACCGCGAGCAGCTGGCGGTCGTGGAGGGCGCCGGGGCCAAGGTCGTGCTGATGGCCTCCCGGGCGCTGGTCCGCGCGGCGCGCGGCGCGGAGGACTACCTGCGGGTCTACACCGGCCTGCTCGACGAGGTCCGGCACCCGGTGGTCCTGCACTGGCTCGGCACGATGTTCGACCCGGCCCTCACCGGGTACTGGGGCAGCGAGGAGGTCGAGACCGCCACGGAGACGTTCCTGCAGCTGATCCGGTCCCGCCCGGAGAAGGTCGACGGCGTCAAGGTCTCCCTGCTGGACGCCGGGCACGAGACCCGGCTGCGGGCGGCGCTGCCGGACGGGGTCCGCCTCTACACCGGGGACGACTTCAACTACCCCGAGCTCGTCCACGGCGACGGCACTCGGCACTCCGACGCCCTGCTGGGCATCTTCGCCGGCATCTACCCGGCCGCCTCCACCGCGCTGCAGGCCTACGACGCCGGGCAGCCGGACCGGGCGCGGGCGATCCTCGACTCCACGGAGGCCCTCGGGCGCCACGTCTTCGGCGCCCCGACCTTCTACTACAAGTCCGGCATCGCCTTCCTCTCCTGGCTCAACGGGCACCAGCCCGGCTACCAGATGGTCGGCGGTCTCCACTCCGGGCGCTCGGTGCCGCACCTCGTGCGGGTCTTCGAGCTGGCCGACCGCGCCGGGCTGCTGCTCGACCCCGAGCTGGCGGCCCGGCGGATGGACGCCTTCCTGGACGTCGCCGGAGCCGGGGCCCCGGCCCTGGTCCCCGCCGGCGGCACGGGAGGTGCGGCGTGAGCGCGGACTTCCAGCTGTCGCTGAACACGGGCACCACCCGCCGGCTGAACCTGCAGCAGGCCGTCGACGCCACGGCCCGGGCCGGGCTCGGACACATCGGCGTGTGGCGCGACCGCGTGGCCGAGGCCGGCCTGGAGGAGGCGGCGCGGATGATCTCCCGCGCCGGCCTGCAGGTCTCCAGCCTCTGCCGGGGCGGCTTCCTCACGGCGGCCGACGAGGCGGGGCAGCGGGCGGCCCTCGAGGACAACCGGGCCGCGATCCGCGAGGCCGCGGCCCTGGGCACCGGCGAGCTGATCATGGTCGTCGGCGGTCTGCCCGCCGCCGCCCACGTCCTCGGCGGCACCGGCGACCGCGGCGACAAGGACCTGGCGGCCGCCCGCGCCCGCGTGGCCGACCGGCTGGCCGAGCTCGTGCCCTTCGCCCGGGAGCACGGGGTCCGCCTGGTGCTCGAGGCGCTGCACCCCATGTACGCCGCGGACCGGGCCGTGCTCTCCACCCTGAAGCAGGCGCTGGACTACGCCGCCCCCCATCCCCCGGAGGCCGTGGGCGTGGTGGTCGACACCTTCCACGTGTGGTGGGACCCCGAGCTGGAGGCGCAGATCGCCCGGGCCGGGGCCGAGGGCCGGCTGGCGTCCTACCAGGTGTGCGACTTCAACCTGCCGATCGCCGCCGACGCCCTCCTCTCCCGCGGGATGATGGGCGACGGGGTGATCGACTTCGCCACGATCGGCCGCTGGGTCGCCGCCGCGGGCTACACGGGCCCGGTGGAGGTGGAGATCTTCAACCAGGAGATCTTCGACCGGGACGCCGACGTCACGCTCGCCGTGATGAAGCAGCGCTGGGCGTCCCTCGTCCTGCCGTCCCTGACGGGCGAGCCCGCTCGTGCCCCCGCCTGAGGACGGCGGACGCCCCCGGGTGGTCGTGGCGCCGGACAAGTTCAAGGGCACGCTCACGGCCCCCGAGGCGGCCGAGGCCCTCGCGGCCGGGGTCCGGCGGCACTGGCCCGGGGCCCGGATCAGCACGGTCCCGCTCGCCGACGGCGGCGAGGGCACGGTGGACGCCGCCGTGGCGGCCGGTGCGCAGCTGCGCCGGACGCCGGTCCGGGGCGCGCTCGGGTCCCGCGTGCGGGCGCGCTGGGCGCTGCGCACGGCCGAGGACGGCAGCACCACCGCGGTGGTCGAGTCCGCCGAGGCCGCCGGGCTCGACCAGGTCCGGCCGAGCCCGGCCACGGCCCGTGCGGCGCACAGCTACGGCTGCGGCCAGCTGATCCGGGCGGCGCTGGACGCCGGGGCCTCGGACGTCGTGGTCGCCCTGGGCGGCTCGGCGATGACCGACGGGGGCTCCGGCGCCCTGCGGGCGCTCGGGCTGGAGGTGCTCGACGACGGCGGCGCTCCCGTGCCGCTGGGCGGCGCCGGCCTGCTGCGGGCCGCCCGGCTGAACACCTCCGGGCTGGACCCCCGGCTGCGGTCGGTGCGGCTGCGGCTGGCGGTGGACGTCCGGAACCCCCTGTACGGGTCCGCCGGCGCCGCCCACGTCTTCGCGGGGCAGAAGGGTGCCGACGCCGGAGCCCGCGCCGAGCTCGACGCCGCGCTGCGGCGCTGGGCCGCCCTGCTGGCCGGCACGCCCGGGACCCGGCCCTTCCGGGTCCCGGGCGCGGGAGCCGCCGGCGGATTCCCGTCCGGCTTCCTGGCCCTGACGCCCGCCGTGCTGGAGGGGGGCTTCGAGCTCGTGGCCGCGCTCGTGGGTCTCGAGGAGCGCCTGCGGGGGGCCGACCTGCTGCTGGTCGGGGAGGGCTCGCTGGACGAGCAGTCGCTGCAGGGCAAGGCGCCGCTGGCCGCCGCGGCGCTGGCCGCGGCCCGGGGCATCCCCGTCGTGGCGGTCGCCGGGCGGCTGTCCCTGTCCGCCCGGCAGCTGCGCGAGGCCGGCGTCGGGGCCGCCGCGTCCCTCGTGGACGTCGCCCCCTCCGAGGACGCGGCCCGGGCGCGGGCGAGCCACTACGCGGGGCCGGCCGTGGCCGCGGCCCTCCGGCAGCTCGACCGCGCGCCGTCCCGGGGCGGGGGCGACGCGCCGGTCCGGACGCACGACGACATGACCGGATCCATCCGCCATTGTGGTTGACGTCACACTGCGCGACCTCTAGCCTTGAGGGCAATGCAGATGTGGAAAACGCTTTCCCACCCGTTCCGAGGAGAGACCGATGACAACGAGGCACATCCACACCGAGCCGCTCCGGGCCTCCCGGCCGCGGTTGCGCCGAGGGGCGGTCCCGGTATGAGCGCCGTCGAGGAGATCACCCGGAAGGGCCTGCCCGGGGGCCGCGGGAAGCGCGCGGCGGCCGGCCGGCAGGGATCCCGCGCCGACCGGCGGGACAACAAGGCGGCGGCGGTGTTCCTGGCGCCCTGGATCGTGGGGCTCGTGGTCATCACCCTCGGCCCCATGCTGATGTCGCTCTACCTCTCCTTCACCGACTACAACCTGATGCGCTCCCCGGACTGGATCGGCCTGGAGAACTTCTCCCGGATGCTCGAGGACGCGCGGCTGCACAACTCCTTGAAGGTGACCTTCACCTACGTGTTCGTGGGGGTCCCGCTGCAGCTGGCGCTCGCCCTGGCGATCGCCATGGTCCTGGACCGGGGCCTGCGCGGCCTGGCGTTCTACCGCTCGGTCTTCTACCTGCCGTCCCTGCTCGGCGCCTCCGTGGCGATCGCGATCCTGTGGAAGCAGCTGTTCGGGACCAGCGGGCTTGTCAACCAGGTGCTGGCCCTCGTCGGCATCGAGGGCATCGGGTGGATCTCGGACCCCCGCACGGCCCTCGGCAGCATCATCCTGCTGCACGTGTGGACCTTCGGGGCCCCGATGATCATCTTCCTGGCGGGCCTGCGGCAGATCCCCACCATGTACTACGAGGCGGCCTCCATCGACGGCGCCGGCAAGGTCACGCAGTTCCTCCGGATCACGCTGCCCCTGCTGAGCCCCATCATCTTCTTCAACCTGGTGCTGCAGATCATCCAGGCGTTCCAGTCCTTCACCCAGGCCTTCATCGTCTCCGGCGGCCGGGGAGGGCCCTCCGACTCGACGATGTTCTTCACGCTGTACCTCTATCAGACCGGCTTCGGCCAGTTCGACATGGGCTACGCCGCGGCCATGGCCTGGCTGCTGCTCGTCATCATCGGGGCGTTCACCGCTCTCAACTTCATCGCGTCTAAGTATTGGGTGTTCTACGATGACTAACTCGACAATCGCCTACGACCCCGCCCCGACGGCCGAGCAGGACGCCGCCCCGGCCCCGACGGAGGGCGCGGCGAACCGCCGGTCCCGCGGCCCCGGCGGCCGGGGGCGGATCCGCTCCCTGCTCAAGCACCTGGCGCTGATCCTCACGGGCGGGGTGATGATCTACCCGCTGCTGTGGATGCTGGCCAGCTCCCTGCGCCCCAACGACATCATCTTCCGCGAGCCGGGCATCCTGCTCGAGACCTTCGAGAGCGCCAACTACACGGACGGGTGGACCGCCCTGTCCAGCCCGTTCAGCGTGTACCTGTTCAACTCCGCGGTCGTGGTGCTGGGGTGCATCGTGGGCAACCTGGTCTCCTGCTCGATGGCCGCCTACGCCTTCGCCCGGCTGGAGTTCCGCTTCAAGAAGCCGGCCTTCGCCCTGATGCTCCTCACGATCATGCTCCCGTTCCACGTGGTGATCGTGCCGCAGTACATCATGTTCTCGCAGATCGGGTGGGTGAACACCTTCTGGCCGCTGATCGTGCCGAAGCTGCTCGCCACGGACGCGTTCTTCGTCTTCCTCATGGTCCAGTTCATCCGCGGCATCCCGCGGGACATGGACGAGGCGGCCCGGATCGACGGCGCCGGCCACGCCCGGATCTTCGGGCAGATCATCCTGCCGATGATGGTCCCGGCCCTGGCCACCACCACGATCTTCACGTTCATCTGGACCTGGAACGACTTCTTCAGCGCCCTGATCTACCTGACCGACCCGAACATGTTCACCGTCCCGGTGGCGCTGCGCGCCTTCGTGGACGCCACCGGGGAGTCCTCCTGGGGCTCGCTGTTCGCGATGTCGATCGTGTCCCTGCTGCCGGTGTTCATCGCCTTCCTCGTGGGACAGAAGTTCCTCGTCAAGGGCATCGCCACCACCGGCATCAAGTGACCCGCCCGGGCTCCGTGCCGCCGGGACCGCCGGCACGGAGCCCCACCGAAGACCACCCACCCCAGCAGAAGGAGCACTCGATGCGCAGCGCAGACCCCACCGGCCCGGACGGCACGGCACCGCGGGAGGGGCGGACCCGCTACCTCCTGGTCGGCACCGGCCACCGGTGCGAGATGTACCTCCGCTCGCTGCTGGACGACCACGCCGACGTCGCCGAGCTGGTGGCGGTGGGCGACAGCAACCCCGGGCGGGCCGAGCACTACCGCCGGCTGGTCGAGGAGACCGCAGGAGTGCCGGTCCAGGTCTTCGACCCCGCGGCGCTCACCCGCACGATCCGCGAGCAGGCCATCGACCGGGTCGTGATCACCACCCCCGACGTCACCCACGCCGACTACATCTGCGAGACCCTGCGCGCCGGCGCGGACGCCGTCGTCGAGAAGCCCCTGACCATCGACGCGGAGGGCTGCCGCCGCGTCACCGCGGCCGTGGAGGAGACGGGCCGGCACGTGGTGGTCACGTTCAACTACCGCTACTCCCCGCGCAACACCGCGCTCAAGGACGTCGTGCAGTCCGGGGCGCTCGGCACGGTCACCTCCGTGGACTTCAGCTGGGTGCTGGACACCGTCCACGGCGCCGACTACTTCCGCCGCTGGCACCGGCAGAAGCAGAACTCCGGCGGGCTGCTGGTGCACAAGTCCTCCCACCACTTCGACCTCGTCAACTGGTGGCTGGCCGACGCCCCGGAGCGGGTCTACGCCTCCGGCGGCCTCCGGTTCTACGGGCGGGACAACGCCGAGGCCCGCGCGCGGGCCGGCGCCGTCCGCCCCGCCGGGCCGGACGGCGACCCCTTCGCCCTGGACCTGCGCTCCGACGAGCGGCTCAGCCGGCTCTACCTCGACCACCAGCACCACGACGGCTACCGCCGGGACCAGGACGTGTTCTCCGACGGGATCACCATCGAGGACAACCTCGCGCTCGTGGTCGACTACGCCCGCGGCGCCACCCTCTCCTACTCCCTCAACGCCCACTCGCCCTGGGAGGGCTACCGGGTGGCCGTCAACGGCACCGAGGGCCGGGCCGAGCTGGAGGTCGTGGAGCGCGCGGCCGTGCTGCCCGCCGCCGGCGGGACCCCGGTGGACCCCTCGGTCACCGCCGGGGCGGAGCAGGGCGGGGCCCGGCGGCGCGGCGAGCGGCTGGTCGTCCAGCGGCACTGGGGGACCGCCGAGGAGGTGCCCGTCCGCAACGGCTCCGGCAGCCACGGCGGCGGGGACCGGCTCCTGCTCGCCGACGTGTTCCGGGGACCGGGGGGGGACCCCTACGGCCGGCCCTCCGGCTACCGCGACGGCGTGGCGGCCGTGTCCGTGGGCATCGCCGGCAACCGCTCCCTCGAGACGGGCGCACCGGTGCGGATCGCCGACCTGGACCTCGGCAGCACCGCCGCGGACCGGCGCAGCGGAGTCCCGGCATGACCCGGGTGGTGGTCACCGGCGGGTCCGGCCGGCTCGGGCGCAGCGTCGTCGCCGGGCTGGCGGAGGCCGGCTACGACGTCGTCAGCGTCGACCGCGCCCTGCCGCCCGAGGCGCAGCGGGCGGCCGCGCACCGGGCCGTCGAGCACCGGGCCGCCGAGCTCACCGACCCCGAGGCCACGCACGCGCTGATGCGCGCGGCGCGCCCGGACGCGGTGGTCAACCTCGCGGCCATCGCCGTGCCCTTCAGCGCCCCCGAGCACGTCATCCTGCAGACCAACGCCGTGATCGCCCACACCGTGGCCGAGGCCGCCACCGAGGCCGGGGCCCGCCGGATCGTGATGGCCAGCAGCCCCACCGTGCTGGGCTACGGCTCCCCGGCCGGCTGGCTGCCGCCCGCCCTCCCGCTGACCGAGGACACCCCGCCGCGGCCGTGGCACGCCTACGGGCTGTCCAAGCACGTCGCCGAGCAGGTCGCGCAGATGTTCGCCGCGGCCCGCGGCGGGAGCGTGCGCTACGCCTCCTTCCGCCCCTGCTACGTGATCGCCCCCGAGGAGTGGGCCGGCGCGCCGACCCAGCAGGGGCACACCGTGCGCGAGCGCCTGGACGACCCGGCGCTGGCCGCGCCGGCGCTGTTCAACTACGTGGACGCCCGGGACGTCACCACCTTCCTCGAGGCGCTGCTCGAGGGGATGGGCGCCGTCCGCAACGGGGACACCTTCTTCGTGGGCGCCGCCGACGCCCTGGCCCGGCGCCCGCTGGCGGAGCTGATCCCGCAGTTCGTCCCCGGCAGCGAGGAGCTCGCCGCGGGCCTGACCGGGACGGCGCCGGCCTTCAGCATCGACAAGGCCCGCGAGGAGCTGGGCTGGGAGCCGGCGCGCTCCTGGCGCACCGAGCTCCGCGAGGACGCCGGTGACCCGGCCTCCGGGGAGCTCGCCGGCGCCGGGCGGCACGGGAAGGACACCGCATGAGCATCGCCGCCGTGCACACCGAGCTGATCACCGCCCGGCTGCTGCGCAGCTGGGGCCCCGAGGCCCCGCGCAACCACCTGATCGCCGTCACGGTCGTGGCCGACGACGGCGCCACCGGCACCGGCTTCTCCTGGACCCCGACCATCGGGGCGCGCGCCGTGCAGGCGCTGCTCGACGACGACCTCGCCGCCTTCGTCCGCGGCCGAGACGAGCACCCGGAGGTGCTGTGGGACGACGCCTGGAAGTTCCTGCACGAGGGCGGCACGGGGCTCACCGGCATCGCCCTCGCGGGGATCGACCTGGCCCTGTGGGACCTGCGGGCCCGGCGGGCCGGCCTGTCCGTGCCCGCGCTGCTGGGCCGGCGGCAGCAGGACGTGGCCGTCTACGGCTCCGGCGTGAACCTGCACTACGAGCTCGACGAGCTGCGGGAGCAGGTGCGCCGCTGGGTCGCCGCGGGCTTCGGCGCCGTCAAGATCAAGGTGGGCCGGCCCGACCTGCGCGAGGACGTCGAGCGCGTGGCCGCCGTGCGCGAGCTGCTCGGCCCCGACCGCGGCCTGATGATCGACGCCAACCAGCGCTGGGACCTGCCCACGGCCCGCCGGGCCCTGGACGCGCTGGAGCCCTTCGCGCCCTCGTGGCTGGAGGAGCCGCTGCGCGCGGACGACCTCGAGGGCTACCGCCAGCTGCGACGGTTCAGCCGTGTGCCCATCGCGCTCGGGGAGAACCTGCACAACGTCTACCGGTTCCGGGACTTCATCGCCGCCGGGGCCGTGGACATCGTCCAGCCGAACATCGTACGGGTGGGCGGCATCACTCCCTTCCGGCGGATCGTGGAGCTCGCCCGCACCCACAACGTGGGGATCGCCCCCCACCTGCTGCCGGAGCTCTCGGGGCAGCTGGCGCTGACCCTCGCGGAGCCGACCATGGTGGAGGTGGTCGAGGACGCGGGGTTCGCCGATCTCGGCGTCCTGGCCGGGCCGTCCCCGGTGCGCGTCACGGGGTCACGGCTGGAGCTCCTGGACCGCCCCGGACTCGGCCTGGCGCTGCGGCAGCAGGCGCTGCCCGCCCTGCAGGAGGCCGCGGTCTGACCCCGCCGGCCCCTGGTCACCGGGGGCGTCGGGGGTGCGCCGGGCCTGCTGCCGGGCCCGCAGCAGCGCGTCCGTCTGGCTCGCCCAGCCGAGCCGGTGCTGCTCGAAGCGGGGCACCAGACCGGCGATCGTGAGGACGACGCCGAGCACCACCGTGCCGACGAGCAGGTCGTACGGGGCCCGGCCCCCGAGGAGCGTGAGTCCCATGCCGGCCATCGCGGGGGCCGTCATCAGCACGCCGAGAGCGGCCACCACGTCCGCCAAGGTCATTCTCATCTGCAAACCTCCTCGGCACGAGGCTAGACCTTTGTCCAGTCCGGGGCGCAGTGTGCCCCTTGATGACGTGCCGACCACGGACGACGTGCCCGCCCGGGCGGTTCGCGGCGGCCGGCCCGGCGGGGAGGCCGCGCGGGCGGTCCCTCCGCCGCGGGACGGGGGCGGGTCAGCACTCCACGACGTTGACGGCGAGTCCGCCCAGGGCGGTCTCCTTGTACTTGTGGCTCATGTCCTTGCCGGTCTCGCGCATCGTCACGATGACCTGGTCGAGACTGACCCGGTGCGTGCCGTCCCCCCACATGGCCATCTTGGCGGCGTTGATGGCCTTGGCCGCGGCGATCGCGTTGCGCTCGATGCACGGGATCTGCACCAGGCCGCCGATCGGGTCGCAGGTCAGCCCGAGGTTATGCTCCATGGCGATCTCGGCGGCGTTCTCCACCTGGGCGGGCGTGCCGCCGAGGACCTCCGCCAGGCCGGCGGCGGCCATCGAGGAGGCGGACCCCACCTCGCCCTGGCAGCCGACCTCGGCCCCGGAGATCGAGGCCTGCTCCTTGTAGAGCACCCCGACCGCCCCGGCCGTGAGCAGGAACCGGACCACGAGGTCCTGCCGGGCGGCCTCGAGCGCCTCCGGGCCCTCGGCGGCGGCGGCCCGGGCCGCGGGGGAGTAGTGGGTGGCGTAGAACAGCACCGCCGGGATGATGCCGGCCGCCCCGTTGGTGGGGGCGGTGACCACCCGGCCGCCGGAGGCGTTCTCCTCGTTGACCGCCAGGGCCACGAGGTTCACCCACTCCGGCCAGAAGCCCGGGTCCCGGTCCGGGTCCTCGGTGCGCAGCCGCCGGTGCCACTCCGGGGCGCGGCGGGCGACGTCCAGCCCTCCGGGCAGCGGGCCCGTGCGCCGGAGGCTGGAGTCCTTGCACTCCTCCATCACGGCCCAGATGTGCAGCAGCTGCTCCCGGATCTCGTCCTCACGGCGCCACGTCCGCTCGTTGGCCAGCATCACCTCGCTGATCGGCCGGCCGGTGCCCGCGCAGTGGCCCAGCAGCTCCCGGGCGGTGCGGAAGGGGTGGGGCACCTGTGCGCTGGCGGCCTCCAGCTCGGCCGCGGCGGTGTCCTCCTCGCCCTCCCGGACGATGAACCCGCCGCCCACGGAGAACCAGGTCTCGCCGGCGAGCACGGTTCCGTCCGCGTCGAGCGCCTGGAAGCGCATGCCGTTGGTGTGCCGCTCCAGCACGGTCAGCGGGTGCTGCACCATGTCCGCGACGCCGTAGCGGAGGTCCCTGCGGTGCCCGAGGGCCGCGCACAGCCGCAGCCTCCCGGTGCCGGCGATGTCGGCCAGCCGCTCCTCCACCTCGTCGGGGCGGACCTGCTCCGGGTCGTAGCCCTCCAGACCCAGCAGGATCGCGGTGAACGTGCCGTGGCCGCGACCGGTGGCGGACAGCGACCCGTAGACGTCCACGCGCAGGTCGGCGGTGCGCTCCAGGAGGTCCTGGGCGACCAGGGTCCCGGCGAAGCGGCGGGCGGCGCGCATGGGCCCGACGGTGTGCGAGCTCGAGGGGCCGATGCCCACGGTGAACAGATCGAAGACGCTGATGGCCATGGTGGTGCTCCAGAACAGAGTGGCGGCCCCGGGACGGGGTGGACGGGATGACGGGAGGGCGTCGGCCGCTGCGCTGCGGCCCGGCTCCCCTGCTGGACGACGGCCGGCGGCGGCTGCCGCACCGGACCGGGCGTGACTCGCACGGGCCCACCGGCGGCCTCCGCGGCATGCGCTCGGGGGACGACGGCGGGTCCTCCGGGGAGGTCTCGCCGCGGACGGGTCGGCCTCCAACGGAGGCGGTGTCCCCGCGGACGCCTCCGGCGGCACGGGCGCGCCCCGGTGCGGTCGCGGCGGGCCGAGGTGGTCGTCATCGAGGAACTCCGGGCTTCTGCGCGGTGGGCTCGCGCGGTCTGCGGGTTCCTCCCCGATCTGTTGCACGGCCTGAGAGTTTCCGCCGCACCCGGAGGGGGTGCGGCTTGCTCCGTCGGCGAGCGCGGACCAGGCCACGCCACTTTCCAGAGGTGCCTCGGCGCGGCGGTGCTTGGGCCTGAGAGTTTCCCGGGGAGGAATTGCTCCTACGGCGCCCGATCGGTGTGGCCGAGCGGGTCTCTCCCGCCGCGCGTCGATGGCGGCAGTCGTGTGACTGTCAGCACAATCTAGTGGAGGCGGCCGCAGGAGGCAACGGCGCCTGCCCCTCGCGCACCGCGGCGCCGGTCATCGGCGTCTCCCGGGCCGCGGCCGGCCGGGCCACGGCCCGGCGCCGTTCAGCGCTCGAGCGTGGCGGGGCGGTCCCGGCCGCGCACCCGGACGACCGGCCAGCGGGGGTCCACCGACAGCGGCCGGGGCCCGCCGGCGCCCAGCAGCACGGTGTCCTCGATCTTCGCGCCGGGGGCGGAGGGGTTCCACGCGAAGGCCTGGTGCTCGTGCACCCGGTCCGGGACACCGGGGACCAGCCGCGGATCGCGGCCCGCGTAGCCGGCGGGGCCGCCCTGGTGGTGCCGGGTCCACTCCCCGGCGTCGAAGCCGTGGCGCGGATAGGCCTGCTGGAGGACCGGGAGCACGTCCGCGAGCGGCAGCCCGGGGCGCAGGGCGTCCAGGACGTCGGCCTCGACCTCCGCGATCCCCGCCTCCGCGTCGGCCTCCTGCGCGGTGGCGGGACCGAAGCGGACCCAGCGGGTCACGTTGGCGATCAGCCCGCCGCGGCGGGCGCAGACCACGGCCATCGCCCGCCGCCCCAGCGGGGCCGCGGTCGGCAGGGGGTGGCGGTGCGCCAGCCGCTGCGCGCCGCTGCACAGCAGCACGATCGGCTCCGCGCCGCGCCGCACCAGCCCGGCGGACAGCTCGGCGGCGACCTCCCGCTCGGTGCTGTGCGGGGTGGCCCGGCTCAGCACGTCCGTGAGCACGGCGGCGGCGACCCGGCACAGGGCCTCGTAGCGCAGCGTCTCCCCGGGCAGCAGGGACGCGCGGGCGGCCCGGAGCGGGGCCGCGAGACAGTCCTCGGCGAGCACCGCCATCGAGCGGGCGGCGGGGAACCAGCTCTCCGGGGCGGCCGGGGCGGCGTGCCACGGCAGCTCGTGCAGGCGGACGTCGTCGGGCAGCTCCTCGGCCGTGAGCCGGGCCGCCTCGCTGGCGGAGGTCACCACCTCGTCCCCGTCCTGGTGCACCAGCACGGACGCCACCGGCGGGCCGGCGAGGGAGACGTGCACGCGGGCCCCGTCGAGGTACCAGGACACCGCCGTGGCGCTCTCCAGGAGCACGGCGTCCCCGCCGTGCTCCTGGAGCACGCGCAGGACCCGGCGCCGCTTCTCCGGCCGATCGGCGCCCGAGGAGCTCACGCGCCGGGGCTCTCGGCCGGGCCGCGGCTCTCGGCGGCAGCGTCGAGCAGGGCCTGCACCCCGGTGGCGTCCAGGCGGCCGTCCACCACGAGGACGTGCACCGCCCGCTCGAGCGGGGCCTCCGGGCCGGTGGTCACCGGGGCGTCCCAGGCCGGCGCGAGGCCCGCCCCCGGATAGCCCGAGACGCGGACGAACCACGGGTCGGCCGACGGCCCTCCGTGGCGCAGGACGAGCGTGGCGGGGCGCCCGGCGAACTCGGCGGAGAAGGCCAGCCACGGGGACACGCTTCCGTGCACGGCGTCCTCGCCCGCGGCGGCCGCGGTGAACACGTCCGCGTCCGTGCAGGCCGGCAGGCGCCAGAAGAACCCGCCGTAGCCGCCGCCGGCGCGCCCGTTGGCCCCCGGGCTGCCCAGCTGCACGGGGCGGTTCCCGGCCGGGGAGAGGCGGAAGCGCAGACCGAGCTCCCAGGCGTGCTCGGTCACGGGGCGGAAGGTCCAGCGGCGCTCCTCGGCCAGGACCGCGGTGCCGTCCGGGCCGGCCCAGGACAGCTCCTCGTCCAGCCGGGTGTCCGTGGCGTGGGCCGCGACGCGGCGGACACGGCCGTGGTCGTCCCGCCACACGTACCGCTGGTCCTCGCGGGTGTAGGTGCGCCCGCCCCAGAAGTTGAGGCCGTCCACGTCCTGCAGGGCGGTGCTCACGCCCAGGTGCCAGACGTGGTCCAGCGGCTGCTGGTCCGTGACGGTGACGCCGCCGAGGGTGCGGACCGGGTGCAGGAACGGGCGCGGCGAGGAGGTCGGGGCGATGCCCTCGCCCGTGCGGACCCGGGCGACCTCGCGGCCCGCCACCACGAAGCGCTCGCCGGTCGCGGCGGGGACCGCCCACGGCGCCCCGATCCCCGTGAAGCCGGACTGCGCCGCGACCGCGCGGGCCGCCCAGTCCTCGACCCCGGGCAGGACGGCGCGGCGGGTCCCGCCCTCCTCGAGCCACCGCACGTGCTCGGGGTCGATCGGCACGGGGTCCGGGGCGGTGCGCACGGCGTCGAGCACCCGCATGAAGGCGCCCGTGGCGGCCAGGGGGCAGAGCAGCGCGGCGCCGTCGCGGCGGGCGGCGATCAGGTTCTCCAGCAGGTTGGTGCGCCCGGAGCTGACGGTCCGCGTGCCCTCCGGCCCGGAGACGGTCAGCTCGTCGCGGGTGTAGTGCAGGACCGCCCGGCCCTCGGTGCCCTCGACGGTGATGAAGGGGTCCTGCTGCTCGGCGGCGCACAGCGTCAGGGCGCACGTGACGGGGACGCCGGACGCGGTGCGGACCCGGACCACCGAGGTGTCGTCCGACTCGATCGCGTTGGCGCGGTACAGCTCGGTGCGCAGCTGTGCGACGTCCTCGGCGCTCCGCGCCCCGGCGATGTGCAGGGCGGTCATGACGGCGTGGGCGAGGGGGTTCGTGACCACCCCGTCCACCACGTCCACACCGCCGATGCGGCGCCGGCCGGCCCAGGGGGAGCGGGTGAAGTAGCCGGTGTCCCGGGACCACAGGCCCGTGGCGCCCACGGCGCGCAGCCGCCCGATCTCCCCGCTCGCCAGCAGCCGGTCGATGAGCCCCAGCGCGTGGGAGCCGATGCTCTGGAAGCCCACCTGGACGAGACGGTCCGCCTCCTCGGCGGCGCCGAGGAGGCGATGGAACTGCTCGAGGTTGGCCACCGGCGGTTTCTCGAGCAGGACGTCGGCCCCCAGGTCCAGGGCCGTCAGGGCGAGGTCGAAGTGGGTGTCGATCGGGGTGGAGACCACCACCACGTCGACGTCGAGTCCTGCGGCCCGCAGCTGCTCCAGGTCGCCGAACATCGGCACGTCGGCCCCGAGCGCCCCGTCGTCGTCGGCGCGCCGGTCGACGGCAGCGACGAGCCGGACGCCGCCCTCCTCCTGGAGCCGGCGGATGTTCGCCAGGTGCCGCTCCCCGAAGCCCCCGATCCCCACCAGGCAGATCCGGACGGGGACCTTCCCGTGGGCGCCCGCCCGGCGGGGTTCGGCGGTCGGGGCAGGAGCGGTCTGGGCTGGCACGGGATCTCCTCGGACGCGACGGGAATGCGCTTTCCAACGTATCGGCGGGGCGCCGGTGTGTCAACAGTCACACTTCCCGCCTCGCGGTGGGCGCTGCCGCGCCGCGGAGCCCCGGTCGGCGGACCGGGAGCCCGGGCTCCACCCACGCCCGGGGCGGCCCGGTGGGTCGGGCGGTCCTGTCGACCGCGCGTTCCGCACGGCGGACGACGGCAGCGGGCCCGGCGCCTCTCGTGGCGGTGCCGGGCCCGCTGCCGTCGTCTCGTGGTGCCGGGGGTGGTCAGTCGGGCAGGCGGGTGCCGGTGGTGGTGTCGAAGAGGTGGAGGTGGTCCAGGGTGGGGGTGACCCAGATGGTGGACCCGGCCTTGGGTGGGGTGCGGCCCTCGGCGCGCACGACGATCTCGTGGGCGGCGGGGGCGTCCTCGCCGGTTCCGTCGGTCTCGGCGGTGGGGTCGATCTGCACGATGGTGTTCGCGGCGGTGACCGGGGCGAGGTGGCCGTAGACGAAGGCGTCGGCGCCGAGTTCTTCGACCACATCGGCCACGATCGGCAGCCCCTGCCCCTCGCCGGCCGGGGTGAGGTCCTCGGGGCGGATGCCGACGGTGACCTGGTGGCCGGTCAGTGCCGCCCGCTGGGCGGGGCTCAGCGGGATGGCCAGGGTGCCCAGGTTCACCCCGGTGTCGGTGACCGGGGAGCGGAAGAGGTTCATCGCCGGGGAGCCGATGAACCCGGCGACGAACTCGGTGGCGGGCCGGTCGTAGAGGGCCCGGGGGGTGTCGACCTGCATCAGCACCC